>JBKCXA010000476.1:0-4441 GCA_046316935.1 Prosthecobacter sp. | reverse complement strand
CGCCATGGTGCCGTTGAGCAGAGTGAAATCAGAGTCGATCAGGTTGGCTAGGCTGAGGTCTTCCCTGATGAGATGGGCGCAGAAATGGTAGAGTTGCTCCTTGGCGAAGTGTTTCCGGTCACGCCCGAACTCGGCGACCTTGACCTTGTCGAAGATCAGTCCGTCATACTTTCGCAGATGAAGCCATTGGCCGAAAAACTCGCGGACAAAACGATCAAAGCGAGGATCGCCGATCATGGAATCGACGGCCCGGTCGAGGTAGGCCGGGTCGGACAGCAAGCGGTCACCAGCCTGAAGCATGTCAGCGCTGGCCGGCTCCTTCCAGAGCAGGTAGGAAAGGCGGGTCGCCATCTCCGCGCCCGTGATCGTTTCTCTTTCCGCATCGCTCTTGTCCTCGCCCAGGTAGAGGAAAGGCGGTGAGGACAAGATCATGGCCAGGGGAGCCACTATCGCTTCGCCCGGACTCTTCCCGATTTCCCGCTCACTCCGGTAAACGACTCCCAAGTGCTTCGAGAAGGAGGCCTCCGCCGGTTTTCCGCGGAACGCACGCCGGGCGAACGCCTCGATCATCTGGGGAGCGGCTTCGTCGGTCACCGCTTTGCCCATGAGCAGTTCCTCCCGCTTCCGGTCTCGCTCTTCCGGAAAGAACGGCCCCTCGAGTTCGACCCAGTCGATCCAGTAGCCCGGAATGGATCCGCCCTTCTGAACTGCGGTCGTGTTTTTCTTCCGAGTGTCGAAGAGGTCGCTGAAGCCCAATTGAAGCCCAAACTCACCCGGCTCTGGACGGACGACCTTCTCGATGATCTGCGGTGCCTCCATCGAACCCGTGATGTGAACATACTCGAGCGTCTTCTTCTCGCGGTTTTGAAAAATGCCGAACTCAAGCACCTTCGACTCTACCGGCATTCCCGGTTCCGCAGCCACCCGCGCCCGGACGATGTATTCCGCTCCGGGCGCCGCCTTCGTCGAAAGACCAGTCGTGAGCGGACCCATCGACGCCTGGTAGAGGACCACGCCGGTCTCGGTATTCGGGTTATCGAGATAGTGCTTCAGGAGAGGTAGGTAGAAATCCGGGGCGTCGCGGAGCGCGGTCGTGTATTCGGCATCGTTTTTGAAACCGAATTTCGTGTAGTCGGTGGTGCCCTTGGGAACGGACATTGCCCGCTGGTATTGCTCGTTGTGCTTGTCCCATTCCCGCTGCTTTTGCTGGCGCATGTTCTTGGTGCCGTCCTCACGGATGATCTTCCGCTCTCGATTCTTCGGAACCGCCAGCAGTTGCCCGATTGCATAGCGAGCCGCTTCTTCATACTGCTCCAGCATCGCCGGAGAGAAGGTCTGGTAGCGGCCGAGCGTATTGAAATCGGTTCCGCTCTCATCATCGGGAACGAGGGATTCCGGCACCGTCACACCCGTCAGCACGCGAAGGGTGTTGATGTATTCCAGCTCGGTGAGCCGGCGGGTCACGACTTCTCCACCACGGTCGGACAGGAGTTTGCGAGCCTTGAGCAGATCTTCCGTGAGAAGGCCGACCGCTTCGGCGAGAGCGGCTTGGTCGTATTTCTCCTCTGGGGGAGGCATGTCACCTTTGTTGATGACGTCGAGCACATCCTGCCAGAGCTGGGCCGAGGCGGGATCGCCGAGAGCCGGGGCCAGAGTATCGAGCCGGACTTTCCCCTTCTGCTTCTCCTCTCCATGACAACCGAAGCAGGTGGTTTTCAGAAACTCCCGGACCGGTTGGCGGACTTCGAGAATCGGAGCTTGGGCAAAGAGATTCCCATTTGAGATTCCCCATAGGGTCAGGAGCACGATCCAACCCTGTCGGGTCAGAGACCTAACCCTGTTAGATCGACGGACCAAGCCGGAGGTCATCCGAGAAATGGCGATGATGGTTTCAGTCACAACAGCGTGAGCCAGGCGTTGCAGAGTGGCGTGTCTTTGGAGGCAACGAGATGGTGGCCGGGTTTGATGCCCGCACCGTCGCCTGCGATGGGCGTGGGGCTGGAACGGAGGAAATGACGGCGGGTGGTCATGGAAATGTTTGAATGGAATGAAGGGCGCGTGGGTTGGTCATGTTACTTCGGCCGCTGGTCCGCCTTCTCTTGCTCCAGGGATTTCTTGATGGCGTCGTTAAAGCTCTTTCCGAACTCCTCGGTGCTCGGTGTGGCATTGGGGGAGGGTTGACGTGCATACTCGCCGCCTTCCCAGCGGAGGTTGCGGACTTCGGGCTGCCCTTTCCAGGGTATTCCGGTGATGCTCAATGGTTGGCCGTCTTTCACGATCGTGCCTTTGGGGGAGATGCTGAACTCCGTGACCGTCTGCCAGTTGGCGAGCGGTGTGGTGATCTTGGGATCGTTGGCGGCGAGGTCGCTGAGGTGCACGGTCACTTCCTGCCAATCTGGTGAGCCCTTGAGTGGTTTCAGCACGGTGTAATCAATCGCTGGTTTGCCCGGTGCGAATGCGCCCCAGGCATTGCAGTTGAAGGTGAGCACGAGCTGGTTGTCGGTCTCGCATTTGGTTTCAAAGTGCAGGGTTGCGCCGTCTGGGCCGCGCCACTTGGGGTCCTTCATCTTGCGCGTTGCGGCGGTCCAGAGCGACGCGTGTCCCCAGGTGAGCCGATACCAGTCGTGCCAGCCGCGTGCGCCGTCATCGATGAGCCGTTCCGGCTTGTCGGTGGGCTTCATTTTCGCCGCCTGCAACTGCGCCGGACCGGCGGCGAGGACGCGGGAGCTGATGGCGAACGTCTCGCTGTTTCCATCACCCGGCATCAACGGGATGACTCGATAGTTCGGCGGTGTCTCGTAGGCCACATTCGCGAAGACGAAGAGTGGCTGATCGAGGCTCATCACCGGGCATTCAGCCTCCCACTGCAAGTCCGATTTCACCGCCCTGGCATCGCGCCAGAAACGCGTGAGAGCGTGTGGATCGTGCGAGTAGTAGATGTCCACGCGTTGCACGCGCTGTGAGCCATCGGGCGTCACGCTCACGCGGGGGATGCCGTCGGGAGATGTCAGATTCAGCGTGATCTTCGGCGTGGACGGCATCTTGAACGCCACTCCTTTCAAGTGCTCCTCAAACCACAGATAGTCGGTGAGGGTATGCTCTGACGTGTGGCGATGATTGAGGTGCGGCGCGATGCTGAAGTGCAAGCGCTCATCGGGCACATTTCGCCAGTTCCAGGCCATGTTGTCGATGTTCGCATTGAAGTCGTTCGTCGGTGAAAGCCACAGCACCGGGCAGGTGATGCGCGGGATGTAGGCGTTGTCAGACACGCAGGCGAGTTCCATGGCGGTGCGCTTGGCCCGACTGCCTCCGGGCACATCGGTTTCGCTTTCCAAAAGGTCACCCGCGCCGCCGCAGGATGGCACGGCGGCTTTGATCCGCTTGTCGATCCCGGCGAGATTGGTCGTGAGCTTGCCGCCCATCGAATGGCCGTGCACACCGATCCGCGCTGCATCCACTTCGGGCTGCTTTTCGAGAAAAGAGATCGCGCGACGGGCAGCAGTGAGCACGATGAACCAGTTGCTGTTCCGCGGCGACTCCACGGCATCAAGCGTGAACTCATCCGGCGTGAGTGCTCCCGCGAAATGGTTCGCCTTGTTGCGCTGCGGCGGATGGGTGGCGTCGAGCTTCCCCCAATCGGTCTGCGGGCCGCTCCACGTCTCCCCGCCGATGCCCATCTTGTTTCCGCCCCAGTTCAGCGAGAGGCTCGCGTAGCCGCGCTTCGCGTAAGTCACGACACTGTCGAGGTTGGCCGATTGCCCGCCGCCGTGCAGATGCAGCACCGTCGGCAGCTTCGTGGCTCCCTTTGGAAACGCATAGAGTCCCGCGACACGAGACGGCGCTCCTTTGAAAACACCGACCTGATAGCGCACGATGCGGCAGACGATGCCGTCCTTCTCCCATTCCTTCAAAACCTCGGCCTCCAGCGGTGTCTCGCGATCGAGCTGCGCATAACCGGCCCAGAGTTCGTCGAGCGTGCGTGGGACATCGGCTGCATGGGTGACAGTGATCGGCAGTAGCAGCGCAAGCAACGCGAGGCTGGAGCAGAGAAGGTGGCTAGTGTGCATAGTGTAGGGCTCCTTGGTTCAAAAAAATGAGTGAGGCTTTCGTGCTTACTTCTTCGGCTTCGCGGCGGCTTTGGCCTTGCCTTTGCGTGGCTGCGTCCGGGCCTCGTCCAGCGGCAGACGCTTCTCGCCCACGCTGACGGACCACTCGCGCAGCATCGCGCGATGGCGCTCGATCTCGGCGCTGAGGGAGGCTTCGGGGATTAGGTTCTTCATCTCATAGGGATCACTGCGCAGGTCGAAGAAGGCTTCCTCGTCATCGGTGGAGAGCATGTATTTGAAGTGATCTGTGCGCACCATGCGATGCCCGGTGCCAACTCGACTTTCAGGCGGGCCGACGCATGCCGAAATGACGTACTCGCGCACCGACGAGTCGG
>JBKCXA010000475.1:0-12655 GCA_046316935.1 Prosthecobacter sp. | reverse complement strand
AAATGATGGATCGAATCATTCTACCCACCATCATTTTACCCTTTCCGGGCATCGGAGGCCCAAACAGGTCTTCGGGAGCAGGCCGCCGGTGCATGCGGCGCGGTTGCAAATGGGCTGCACGCCGGGAAGATGGGCCATGTTTGAATCCCGCACCGAGCCTCTCGCCCCACGCCACGTCTTTTTGCGGCGTTTTTTGCGCTACTTCATCGGCGCGGGCCTGCTGGTGGGCAGCTCGCTCGGGGCGGGCATCCTCGGTTATCATTACATCGCGGAGATGAACTGGATCGACAGCATGCTGAACGCCTCAATGATCCTCGGCGGCATGGGGCCGGTGGCACCGCTGGAGTCGGACGCTGCGAAGCTGTTTGCCTCCGCGTATGCGCTTTTCAGCGGGCTGGTGGCACTCACTGTGATGGGCATCGTGCTGGCGCCGCTGGCGCATCGTGCGCTGCATCTTTTCCACCTCGACGAAGACGATTCCAAACCATGAGCTCCTCTCAAACCGAACGCGTCGTGATCATCGGCGCCAGTGACAATCCCGAACGCTACAGCCACCAGGCGCAGCTGCTGCTACGCCAGCATGGCCACGAGGTCGTGCCCGTGCATCCAAAGCTAACCGAGATCGAAGGCGTGCCCGTCGTGGCCGATGTGAGTGCCATTTCCGGCCCGGTGGACACCGTCACGCTGTATGTCGGCCCGCAGATTTCCCTGACGTTGAAGGACAAACTCATCGCGCTGAAACCGCGACGGGTGATCTTCAATCCCGGCACGGAAAATGCGGCATTGGAGGAGGCTCTGACGAACGCCGGAATCGCGTGTGAAGAAGCTTGCACCCTCGTGCTGTTGCGCACAGGACAGTTTTGAACACGCCCTTCGCTGCCTGCGTCTGAGCGTTCTCAAACCCTCATGTTAGAAGCTCAGAAAGACCGCATTTACGAAGCCAGCCGCCTTCGCGCCCATGGAGCAAGCGAGGACGAGGTGCTGGCCCTCAAAAACGAAGGCAAACAGCCCTTCCGGCCCGCCTTCGTCGGTGGAAAGCGCCAGAAGCGCTCGTCCGAGGTGCCCACCGGCACCTTCGAAGTGCCCACCGGGCAGTTCACCCTCCCGCACAAGGCCTGAGCGCTTCCGCTCACTCCTCCGTCACCGGCTTCTCCGCGTTCACGAAGAGAGCAAAGACCCCCGCGAGCACAAACGCCCCTGCGCAGAGCCACACACCCTCGTGGTAGTCGTGATTCGTGTCAAAACGCTCCAGCACCGCGGTGAAGAGCATCGGCATGATCGCCGCGCCGAAGTTCCCCCACATGTTTCCCCAGCCGAAAAGCTGCGCCTGATACTTCCCGCTGATGTCCTGCATCGTCGTCCACATCGCCGGCAGGCCGAAGTCGCCAAAAAACGCCACCATCCCAAAGGCCAGCAGAATGGTCCACGGCGTGTCCATCCATAGCGCCACAATATAAAGACCTGCCGCGATGAATTTCGTCACCGACATCGGCAGCATGCGGCCCAGCCGGCGACCATGACGCCGCGTGAGGAAATCCGTGCCCCAGCCGCCCACCATGATCCCACCGATGCCAATGAACAGCGCCCCGCTGGTGATCCAGCCGTTCGTCACATCGTCAAAATGCTTCACGTCCTTCAGGTAACGCGGAAACGTCAGCGCCGTGAAGGCCCAGCCGATGTTCGTGAAGAATTGCACCGCGTTCGCCATCCACAGGCTGCGACTGCGACAGGCCGCCCGCAGAGGAAAACGCCGCGCTGGCTCGCGGATTGGCTGAAAGTCCCCGCGACCCTCCGCCAGGATCGCGATTTCCGCCTCGTTGCAGCTCGGGTGCAGCCGTGGATGGTCCCGGAAGACCCGCCAGAAGAACAGCGCCACGCCGATTCCCGCCGCGCCATACACCCAGCCCGCCCAGCGCCAGTCGCCCAGGCCCACGATCACCTTCACCGTCAGGATCGGAGCCAGGAAAAGGCCCGCCCGACCACCGAGTGTGATCAGGCTGCTCGCCACGCCACGGCTTTCGATATGCGTCCAGCGTGTCACCAGGCTGCTGCTCGCCGGGTAGTAGCCCGCCTCCGCCAGACCGCACAGCAGCCGCGCCGCGAACAGCGTCCAAAAACCCGTCGCAAAGCCCGTCGCCGCCGTGAAGAGCGACCACGCCGCGATGTACACCGTGATCAGCGCCCGCGCCCCGAAGCGATCACTCAGCCAGCCCGCTGGCACTTGGAAAAGCGCGTAAGCCCAAAAGAACGCCCCGGTGATCCAGTCCGTCTCCTTCTTGCTGAAGGTAAACTCCGCCTCGAACGAGTCCGAGGTCAAAATCTGCGCCAGGCAGATGCGGTCCAGATACATCAGGAAGGCCACCACCGTCGCCGTGGCGAGGATTTGATGGCGGACGGCAGTAGGTCGAGCGTTTTCCATGAGAAGCGGGAGGCGTGGCGAGCGTTGGCAGCCTGCCATGAAAGCCGTTCCGCTGTCCATTCTTCTCCTCAGCCTGCACTTTTCCGTCTTCGCCGCCGATAAAACACCCAAAGAGATGCGCCCCAAGCTCCTCCGCGAAGGTTCCGTGCTCGTCGCCGATGACTTCAGCGCCGCCGAGATCGACAAGGGCTGGCGCATTCCGAAGGGCGAGTTCGCCGGGAAGGTCACGCTACAGGACGGCGCTGCCTTGATCGAAACCGGCGTCGGCAGGCAGGGCTACATCTACCGCCAGTTCGAGGCCGGCACCGCCGATGCCAGCATCCAGCTTTTGATGAAGCCCGTCAGCAGCACCTGGATGGGCGTCCGATTCATGACCGACGGCGAGGACGGCGCGAAAAATTGGAAAATCGCCACCATCATCTACGCCAACGGCTTCGTCCGCATCGTCGAACCCGATGCCTCCACCGATGCCGCCAAGCTCAAAGTCCTCCAAAGCGCCAAGACCGACCTCAAACCCGGCGACTGGTGGCGCGTCAGCATCGAGAGCCGCGAGGACAAGCTCCTCGTCCGCGTCAACGGCAAGGACATGGCCGAACTAAAGCACCCCGGCACCGCCGGCGACAAAAAAGGCGTCCTCGTCAACCTCTACGGCGGCACCGGCCTCATCGACGACGTGAAGGTGATGGCGGGCGGGAAATGACCTTGCGCAGGCCTTTCGTGAGCGATTTCTGCTTTCGTCTTGCATGCTTCCTGCGCTGGAAGGATGGTCCCTCATGACTGCGATCAAAAACCTCGTCACGCTGCTTGTTATCGCCCTGCTCGGCTCCGGTGTGCTGGGCTGGTTCCTCTTCCAAACCCGCACGGACAATGATGCCCTGCGTGCCCAGCTCTCCCGCCTCGAAGGCGAACACACGGAGGCTCTCAAACAGCGCGATGAGCAGATGCAGCGTGCCCTTGAAAACCAGGCCGCGAAGCACCAGCAGACCATCGACACGATCAACGCGGAGCATGACAAGGCCGTGACCGCCATGCGCCAGGGCGAGCGCCAGCGCCTGGCCGCCGCCGCGAAGGAGTTCGACAACATCTTTGAGGGCAACAAGGCCACGCTCGGCTACCTCAACAGCCTCGAAGACAAGGTGAAGGCCGGCCAAACGCTCGCCAAGGCAGAAGTGGAGCGTCTCACGATCATCACCACCGGTCTCGGCTACCTCAAAAAGCAGTATCAGAAGCCGATGCAGGAGTTCAAAGAGCTGCAGGACTACTTTGAAGCCCAGGCCGCCAAGGTCACGGCGAAGCCCAAGGGCAACTTCTTCAAGCGCCTCTTCAGCAAGGAATTCCGCGAGGCCGAAAAAGAATACGAGCGCAGCGAGGGAGCCCGCCAGGCCTTTGAGCAGGCGCAGGGCGTCTTCACCCAGGTGTACTCCAAGGCCCAGAAGGCCATGGGCAATGTCAGCCTCGATGCCGATGCGCAGATCAAAAAGCTGCAAGATTACCTCGACGAGAAAAAGCAGCAGAACCCCGAGGACCTCAGCGCCCTCTTCAGCCAGGCCCGCAAGGCCCTCCGCACCCATCAAGAGGTCCTCGACTTCGAACCCGAAGCCGCGCCCGCCCCGTCGAACAAGCCGCAGCCTTGAGGCTGGACGGAGGGAATGATATCATCCCGATCAGCCAATGAACTTTTTTGGTTTCACCTTCCTCCCGACCGTGGCGGTCGCAGCGACGCTTTGCTCCTGCTCAGGGCCGGCGGCCTCCACCTCCGCACCCGCCAGCAGCTACAAGGCGTTCGACGCATGGCGGACATCGAGCCAAATCGAGCCCTATGCGGCCAAAGGAAGCGCTAGAGCCCTCCATGATCTGTTCATCGCGGACTACACCCGCGCTAGCGATCCCTACCTCGGCGGAGAAGATCTGCAGAGCATGAGCATGACCCTCGGTGCGGTAGCTCGGTCCGTTGGGGATGCCAAGTTTGCTGAGGCTTTGGGCCGGGAGCGGCCGGAGGTGATTCATGCTGTCCGCGTGATCGCGGGAGGGTGTCTGGCTGGCTATCCGGAGACGTTGAAGCTGATGTCCAAAAATCCCAGGGTGAAGCTGCCCCTCGAGTATTCCGACGAGGACATCCGCACGCCTTTGATGAAAGCGTTGATCGAAGAAGAAGGATGACGAGGCCCTTGGCCCTGCACAACTGGGCGCCGAGCCTTCCTCCTTCGTCGTTCCTTGTTCGATATTCGATATTCAATTGCTCGTCCGTCGCCTTGCATCCTCCGGCGGTCTCGCCACCATGGCGGCCCTTTTCCCGCCATGGCCTACATCAACGAAAACTACAACAAGCTCAAAGCCGGTTACCTCTTCCCCGAAATCGCCCGCCGCGTGAAAGCCTTCACCGAGGCGAACACCGAGGCCGCGAAGCGCCTGATCCGCTGCGGCATCGGCGATGTGACCGAGGCACTCCCTGAAGCCGTGCGCACCGCCATGCACAAAGCTGTCGATGAGATGGGCGACCGCTCCACCTTCCGCGGATACGGCCCGGAGCAGGGTTACGACTTCCTGCGCAACGCCATCGCCGAGAACGACTTCAAATCCCGTGGCATCAACATCGAGGCCGATGAGATCTTCATCTCCGACGGCAGCAAGTGCGACACCGGCAACATCCTCGACATCTTCGGCGCGGGAAACAAGATCGCGATCACCGATCCGGTGTATCCCGTCTATGTCGATACGAACGTCATGGCCGGAAACACCGGTGACGCCGATGACAGCGGCGCTTACGCCGGCCTCCACTACCTCAAATGCACACCCGAGAATGGTTTCGTGGCCGGCATTCCCTCGGAGCCGGTCGATCTGGCCTACCTCTGCTACCCAAACAACCCGACAGGTGCCGTGGCGACACGCGCACAGCTCGAAGCCTGGGTGAAATACGCCCTCGCGAACGGCACCACGCTTCTCTACGATGCCGCTTACGAGGCCTTCATCCGCGATCCGGAACTGCCGCGCTCCATTTACGAGATCGAAGGCGCTCGCGACTGCGCCATCGAGTTTCGCAGCTTCTCGAAGAACGGTGGTTTCACCGGCGTTCGCTGCGGCATCGTCGTCATTCCGAAGGGTCTCATGGGCAAAACGAAGGCCGGTGGCAAGCAGGCCATCCATCCGCTCTGGAGCCGCCGTCACAGCACGAAGTTCAACGGCACCAGCTACATCGTCCAACGCGGTGCCGAGGCCATTTACAGCCCCGAAGGCAAGGCGCAGGTCAAAGCGCTCATCGAGCACTACATGGGCAATGCCGCATTGCTCGTCGAAGCCTGCAAAAAGGCCGGACTGCAGGTCTTTGGCGGCGTGAATGCCCCCTACGTCTGGGTCGGCTGCCCGGGCGGCCTCACGAGCTGGCAGATGTTCGACAAGATGCTCAACGAGGCGAACGTCGTCATCACGCCTGGCAGCGGCTTCGGCAGCGCCGGCGAAGGCTACTTCCGCATCAGCGCCTTCAACAGCCGCTCGAACGTCGAGGAAGTCTGCCGCCGCATCGCCGCGCTGGTGTGAAGGTTTCTCACCGACTCTCCTTCAATCGGACATGACCTCCGAGCACAACGTCTCCAAAGGCACCAAATGGATGATTGGCGCACCCGCCAACCCCATGCCTGCGGAGCGTGTGCGGCGCATCGAGAAGCTCCTGGCCGGTATTCCCGCCGTCCGAGAGGCGCATCTCCCACAATGCTTTGCTGAAGGCTTCACGCCTCAACCCGCACAGATTCTCTTTGTGTTGCTGGAACCTTCCGCAAACGTGGAAGCCACGATGCAAGCCATCGGGCGGGGATTGAGCAACGGCCTTGTCCCTGCTGGTGAATCCTTGGACATGCTCCCGCTCCACGAAGGCCATCAGCTCCTGGATGCGGTGCGTGGAGCCGGAATGATATTCTTCAAAAAAGAGGCTGTGACTTCGAAACCGTCCTTCTTCCGACGTCTGTTTGGCGGATACGAAGCTGAAAGATCCAGCGGTCAGAGGGTTCCTCCATCAGGCCAATTGCTCCAATGAGTGTTTGGCATCTCATTCGGTTTATAACGGCTCAGATCGCCCGTGACCAGCACTTCAGCGAGTTGTCGAAAGGTTTCTGTTTCGCTCGGTAGCTCGCCCGCGACTAAATCGGGGTGATGCCACTCGTCGAGTTGCATGATCTTGGTCAATGAGTCGGGGAGATGGTGTCTTTGCTCGGCTTCGGTAGCCAGGACGGCTTCCCGTTGGGTGGCTGCCAGCCAACGGCAAAATTCGAAAACTTGAGGTGAACCAGGATTTTCCAGCTCAATTCCATACCTTTTGTAGTCGGTGATCTCGGGTGGCAAAACCGGAGTTCTGCGAAGCCTCACGTTTGCGGCGATTCTTGGAACACCTTCGTCATCCATCCAGTCACCATCCTCGATGTGATTGATGAAAAGCGTCTCATCGTTCGGCTGGCGTTCGAGATAGGCTTTGTGGGCCTCAGGACTGAAGTAGTCGTGCGGCTCCTTGCGGTTGATCAAAGAACTGGCAAAACTGCCGATGCAAAGATCAGGAACTCCTGTCCGTGGTGAAAAGCCAAAAACCTCTGTGGTTATAGCCCAGTCTGTTTCGGATCGGAACAACCCCAGCCTTGCGGCAGCCAGACAAATGTAGCCATTGTCCAGCATCGGAAACGAATACCTGCCTGCGCAAGAATCGAGCACGTTTAAGATGTCCGCCGTTGTGTGTGGAAACATAGGATTCAAATTTTCCGCCTTCTCACGGCTTCATC
The DNA here is from genome assembly GCA_046316935.1 of Prosthecobacter sp. Classification (GTDB taxonomy): domain Bacteria; phylum Verrucomicrobiota; class Verrucomicrobiia; order Verrucomicrobiales; family Verrucomicrobiaceae; genus Prosthecobacter. The sequence goes on along the minus strand of JBKCXA010000475.1, from coordinate 5,476 downwards.
ACATACGGCAGTGAAAACTGGTGGTGCTCGCGTTCCTTTTTGTGGATCATCGTTTCGATGGGCTGGTGATTTGTAGTGTCCCAGGTGATGACATCGACGCGGTTCTCGGAGGGGATGAAGCGCATGAGGCGGAGGCCGCCTTTGGACATGTAGTCGGAGAGGAGGGCGTGGACGGTGTTGCCGTGGTCGCCTTGGTCGGCACGGCGGAGGGCGGTGACGCGGCTTTGATCGCCGCAGAGCACGAAGGCGAGGTTGGCGTGCTTGCGGAAGAGCTTGTCCCAGAGCTGCTCGCCGCTGTTGCCGCGGGCACCGTGGATTTTGACCCAGCGCATGCGGCCCTGTGGATCGGCGGAATAGCCTTCGTTGTTCTTTGGCTTGTCGATCACGCCGAGGTCCATGTGCGTGGTGATGATGGCGCGGCGTTTGGCATGCTGCGTGAGCAGATTCGAGGCCCAGGCGAGCACGTCATCGGGCGCGTTGCACTCGAGGCTGAGGTGGATGAAGTCGAGGCCGCTGGCGCTGAAGAGCTGGGCGCTGTTCACGTTATTGGCGGAGACGTTTTGATCGGCGCGGTCGTGCGTGTAGCTGCCGAGATACCACGGATACGCTTTGAAGCTCGATGCTGGAAACGTCTGCTGGAAGAGATGCGCGTCGCCCTTGGTCGTCATGTCGTGATTGCCAACGGTGAGGCTGAACGGCACGACGCCTCGCAGTTGATCGAGGTGCTGCTTCGCGATGGCCCACTCCGGCTCGCGATCCTTCTCCACGATGTCGCCGACATGGGTGACGAAGACGATGTTTTGGTCCTCGCGATGCTTGCGGATGAACTTCACATGGTTTTCGAGCCACGGATTGGTGACCGGCGCGGTGCTCTGCGGCTCGATCTTGGTGCCAAGGCCGAGATAGCCCTGCGAATCGGGAATGACGACGACGGTGAAAGCCCCGGCGGGTAATGGCGGAAGCTCCGCAGCATGCGCGAAAGTAACGAGAAGCAGAAACAGAAGCTTGTTCATGGAAGCTGGATGCCGGCTGATTGGAAGATGCCCGCGCCAATGAAGCAGGCACGGTCGCCGAGGTGGCGCTGGATGCGGAGGACTTCGTTCCACTTCGCCATGCGCTCGCTGCGGCTGAATGAGCCGACTTTGAGCTGGCCGGCATTCGTAGCGACGGCGAGGTGGGCGATGAAGGCATCTTCGGTTTCACCGGAGCGGGCGGAGACGACAGGCAGCCAGCCCGCGGCCTGGGTGCGGCGGATGGCGGCGAGTGTTTCGGTGACGGTGCCGATCTGGTTGAGCTTGATGAGCACGGCGTTCGCAGTGTTCGCCGCGATGCCGCGCTCGATGCGGGTGAGGTTCGTGGTGAAATGATCGTCGCCGATGAGCTGGCAGCGATGGCCGATGGCCTGGCGCACGAGTTTCCAGCCCTCCCAATCATCCTCGGCCATGGGGTCCTCGATGGAGACGATGGGATACTTCTCGATCCAGCCGGTCATGAGCTGCGCGAACTCCTCCGTGGAGAAGCGTCGCTGCTCGAGGCCGAGCGTGTAAAAGCTATCGCGATACAGATCGGTGGCGGCGATGTCGCGCGAGAGTCCGACCTCATGGCCCGGCGTGTAGCCCGCGATATCGATGGCGGCGAGCAAGGCCTCGAAGACATCCTCGTTGCGGTCAAACACGGGCCAGTAGCCGCCTTCATCTGCCACTCCGGCGAGCGTGCCGCGGCGTTTCATGATGTCGGCGGCGGCGTGGAAGACATTGGCGGTAACTTCGAGCGTCTCGTCATACGTTTGAGCCTTCAGCGCCATGATCATGAAGTCCTGGATGTCGATGCGACCCTGCGCGTGTTTGCCACCACCGAAGATCTGGATCTCGGGCAGCGGCAGCAGCGTGCCATCGCCGAGCGATTCAAACAGCGGCACGCGTTCCGCGTTCGCCGCAGCCTGCGCGACGGCCATCGAGGTGCCGAGGATCGCGTTCGCGCCGAGTCGCGATTTGCCCGGCGTGCCGTCGAGAGCGATCAAAGCCTCATCGAGGCCGCTTTGATCGAAAACATCGCGCCCGACGACCTCGCGGGCGATTTCGCCCTTCACATGCGAGAGCGCTTTGAAGACCGATTTGCCGCGAAAGCGGCTTTCAATGCCATCGCGCAGCTCCAGCGCCTCATGGTGACCAGTGGAGGCTCCGGACGGCACGAGGCCGTGGCCGGTGGTGCCATCCTCGAGCGTCGCGATGACCTCCACGGTCGGATTGCCGCGGCTGTCGAAGATTTGCAGGGCGTCGAGCGAGGTGATTTTCATGTCGGAGACACCTTTTCTTACCTCCAGCCCATGGGCTGAGTCCAGGCCATCTCCTTCTGGTCCTTCATGGAGGGATTCGGATGCGGCTTGGAGGAGGTAATGGAGGCACGGAAGTAGAGTTCGTTGCCGCTTGGCGTCCATTCGATGACCGGGCCGGTGAGGGTGGCGAGGGTCTTGCCGATGTCGTCGGAGTAGCGTTTGCGCACGGGATGGTAGTCGCCTTTCGGTGTGGTGACCTCGGTGGTGGTGGCATCGAAGCCCTTCAAGGTGCCGCGAATGACCGTCGTGTAGGTGACACCCGGCTCGGCATGAATTTGGATGCGCAGCTTGCCGCCGGTGAAGCTCACCTCATCGAGCGTGACGCCGCTGCTGGCGTAGAAATCACCTCGCTTCATGGCTTCGGTGAGTGCGTTGGCTTCCAACTTCTCGGCGCGGACCATCACCCAGCCGCGGCCAGGGCTGCTTTCCTCGCCGTGGTAGTGGTGGGAGTCGTCCGTGCCGACGCCGAAGAGCGGCGTGGCCTTGAACTGCGTGAGGCGCAGCGTGTTGGCGATGTCCCAGATCTTTTCATGGCTGTCGCGAAGCTCATCGCCCTCCCACTCGATCATCGGATGGCCGTTGTAGATCTCGAAGAAGTTCTCCTCCGTGACAGCGGCCAAGTCATCGGCGGTGAGCGCCCAGCGGAAGTTTGGATGGTTGATGTGGGTAAAGATGGGCACGCCGAGTCGCTTCGACTGCTCGGCGACGAGCTTCAAATTCGCCCGCATGGTCTCCTGGATGCTGGTGAGGTCCTTCACGGGTTGGATCTCCTCCTGGAGGTTCACGGCGTTCATGTGGATGGGAGCCTTGTCGAAAGAGGCGCTGATCTCTTCCGCCTTCACGAGGAGGAATTTGCCCGGCTCGTCGAACTTCGGCGCATACTCGCGCATCTCACGGAGACGCACCTCGGTGGAGCCTTCCTTTTCACGGGTGATGACCCACTCATCGCCAAAGCGGGCGCGATACTTTTCCATCGTCGTCTTGCCGAGCGCCTTGCGGCGCTTCTCCACGGCCTTCACATCCATCCACACTTCTTTCGCCTGGAGGATGTTGTGATCGCTGAGGGCGAGGAAGTCGTAGCCGCGCTGCTTGTACCAGTCGATCACCATCTCGGCGAAGTCATTGCCATCGCTCCAGAGCGTGTGCGTGTGCGTGTTGCCTTTGAACCATTTGGTTTGGGCGGAGGCGGGAAGAACGGCGAGGAAAAGCAGGGCGAGAAAGCGGTGCATGGCAGCCAAACGGCGAGAAACAAAGGAAGTGACAAGAAAAACACGTCCCGTCATGCTTGCGAGATGAAACCCCTCCTGCTGGCCCTCGCGTGGCTATCGTTGAGTTCCGCTTTGTTTGCCCAGAAGCCGCTCACGCTGGCCTCCTCGGCGCAAAACATGGCGAAGAACATGCCACGCGGATGCATCGTCACGGGCGAGTGGCGGGACGGAAAGGCGGTGTATGCCGTTTCAGGTCCTGACCAGCCCGCGAAGGTGCCTGGGGAGAAAATCGTTTTCGAGATCGGCTCGATCAGCAAGACCTTCACCGGGCTGCTGCTGGCGCAGGCGGTGCTGCAGAAGAAGCTGACCTTTGAAACGACGCTCAAGCAGGCGCTCGATGCGAAGCAAACTTTCTCCGATGACAGGGTGGCCGCCATCACGCTGGCGCAGCTCGCCACGCACACGAGTGGTCTGCCGCGCATGCCTGACAATGCCGATTTCACCGTGGCGGACCCTTACGGCACTTATGATGTGAAAAAGCTCGGCGAATGGCTCGCGAGCGTGAAGCTCGAAAAGGCCGGGCCGCATGAGTTGAGCTACTCAAATGCCGGCGTGGCCATCCTCGGTCATGCCATCGAGCGTGCGCTGGGTGATTCGTGGTCGAATCTCGTGCGGGATCGCATCTGCAAACCGCTTGGCATGCTCGACACGATGCTCGTTCCCACGGCGGAGCTGCGCCAGCGCCTCGTGCCGCCCTTTGAAGGCAAGGCGGAGGCCCATGAGTGGACCTTCAAGGCCTTCGCACCGGCTGGTGGACTGCGCAGCACGGCGGCGGACCTGATGCTTTTTGGTCGCGCCTTGAATCACCCGGAGTCCTCGCCGCTTCGCGAGGCCATCCAGCTCGCCGTGAAGCCGCTCGCCGAAGGGATTGGCTGCTGCTTTTTCCTCGGCGACGATGTCGTCACCCACAGCGGTGGCACCGGCGGCTACCGCACGCTGCTGGAAGCGAAGCCCAAGAGCGATCAAATCCGCCTCGTGCTCATCAACAATGCCGAGATGGAGCCTGTGCACGTCACGCGACCGCTTGATCGCGAGAAATTCCAAGCCGTGGAAGGCCCGAAGCTCAGCGAGGCCGAGTTGCAGCCTTACGTGGGCGTCTATCAACTCGGCAAGCAGGCCAAGCTCACCTTCGTCATTCGCGAAGGCGGCCTGTGGTGCAAGCTCACCGGGCAGGCCTTCCTGCCGTATTTGCATGAGAAGAAGGATGTGTTCTTCCATCGTGGCGTGGCGGCGAAGCTGATTTTCGGTCGCGATGCCAGCGGAGCGATCACGAGCGTCACACTGGATCAAAACAACCAGAAGCAGGTGGCGAAGCGGCTCGATGAAAAAGCGCCGGAGTATCTCTTCCGGCCTGCGAAGGATCTGCAGGAGTTCACCGGCGTGTATGACTTCTTCCCGCCGGACAAGGTCTTCACCATCGAGCTGCGTCGTGGCCTGCTTTTTGTGCAACTCACCGGTCAACCGTTCCTGCCGGTGTTTGAGACGAAGAAGGGCACGTTTGAATATGACGTGGTCTTTGCGTCGATTGAGTTTGAGCGGGATGAGGCGGGCAAGATCAAGCGCCTGCACATCACGCAGAACGGCCTCAAACTCCCAGCGTTGAAGCGCCGGAAGTGAGGCATCACTCAGCAGGGACGAGCAGCGATGGTGCTTCATGCTCGCCCTCATGCACGTGGATCAGCGTGCCCACGCGACACTTCTCATAAAACACCTTCTGCCCCTCCTCCGGGCAGCGAATGCAGCCGTGGCTTGTTGGTTGTCCGCGCTCGAAACCGCCCACGTGCATGCCCACGCCATCGGATGTGAGCCGCATCCACCACGGCATCGCGATGCCGAGATACGCCGTGCCCTCCGGCTGCGGCCCCTCGTGCTC
>JBKCXA010000474.1:0-2064 GCA_046316935.1 Prosthecobacter sp. | reverse complement strand
CACATTCGCCAGATCGAGGCCAAGGCGCTGCGTAAACTGCGGCACCCCACGCGCTTGCGGAAGCTCGGCGGCATCGTCACGCAGTGACACACGAAGAAGCATTTTTCTGCGACAATCTGTTTCTGCATGCCCGGCGTAGTCAGATGCGAGTCTGATCATGCCATCTACCTTTCATACCAGCACGCGACTCGCCGCCAGCGCGGAGCATCTGTTCACCTTTCACAGCGATCCGCGAAACATCATCCACGTCATGCCGCCGACGTTGAAACTCGTGAGCCTGCAAACCAATGGCCCGGCCGCGGAAGGCCGCCTGATCGAATTTCATTGCCGTGATTGGTGGGTCATTCCCATGCGCTGGAAGTGCCGCTGGCACACCGTGCAGCCTCCGCGATTGCTGGTCGATGAGATGGTCGAGGGACCCTTCGCTCAATTCGTGCATGAGCATCGCTTCGAGCCGCTGCCGGAAGGCGGCTGCGTCATGCACGACACCATCACCTACGCCTTCGGCCGCTCCTGGTGGGGAAAGGCGATCTCCGAAACCGGCGTCCGCCTCTACCTGCACCTCCTCTTCGCCTACCGCCACAACCGCACGCGACGGTGGGCGAAACAGGCGAGTCTTACTTCGTCGCCGCAGGTTGCGTGCTGAGCACCATGGGCTCGGCTTGGGCGGGCTTCTTTTTGAGCATGTTGTGGATGGCTGGGATGACGAAGGGAGGTGTTTCGCCGCCGAGCTTGCCGCCTTGAGCGACGAAGCGGTGGAGTTCAGCCACGGCTTCGTCGGTGCGGGGATCGTGGGATTGCAGGAAGGCATTGGCACGAAGAATGAGGGCGCGGGCATTCCACGGATAGGGCGTGCCGATGCTCTTCACGGCGGCGAGTTGAGCCTGCACGGGCAAATGCATCGCCATCTCGACACGGGCCCCGAGACGCGATCCGCGAGCGATATCGACAGGATAATCGGCTCCGAGTGTGACAAACAGCTTCGCGAGGTCCTGCTCGGTGACACCGAAGCGGCCTTTCGCGATGGATGGAAGGGACATCATCGCCTCGCCGATGAGCTCAACGCGGCACCACGGGGACTTTTGGAGCATCTCGAGGCCTTTTTGAAGGTGCTTCACGAGTTCGACGGGCTGGCGTTTGGCGTCGGCGGTGATGGCACGGAGGAATTGGGCATCGAGAGGCATGACAGGCTCGATTTGAGCAATCGCGGCCTCGGCATCGGCAGCGCCGGTGCGGGCTTTTGCGAGGGCGACGAGCCATTGATCGGCCCAAACGGGAGCGGGTGAAGCTGGAGCCTTCAAATAGGTGGCGAGATCGTTCTTCCAGTAGGCTTTGAGGACCTTCACGCGGTCTTTGATCTCAGCGGGCGCATTGCCGGGGAGCACGTCCTCGGTAGCGGATTTCCACAGGCGGCCGGGCACGTGAACGCGTTCGGCGGCGTAGCGCAGCTTGTCGATCTCGCCATCGACCTTGGGCATCTGGCAGCCGACACCGGTGGCGGCCTTCGTGAGGTCGAAGGAGCAATTCGCCTTCTTCGCCACGCTTTGCGCAAAGCTGAACTCGAGGCGGTTCATGTCGTCGGTGTTCACCGGCAGGTCGTTGTAAAGGGCGAGCGCAGCGCAGTAGTCGGCATTCGCCAAGCAGCCGGCCAGGAAGCCCTCGGCGCTGTCGGTCTGCCAGAAGCGGTTGAGCGCTTCCTTCATCGGATTCATCTGGATGCGCTGGCGGATGGAGGCGAGCGGCCAGGGCTTGTATTCCTTCGAGCAGACGAGCAGCATGTCCACGGACTGCGTGGCCCATACTTCGACCTTTGGGAAAACAGAGTGCAAAGTCGCGATGACGGTGCTGATGGTCTCGGGCTCGACCTCGTAACCTTGCAGCCACTGGCAAAAAATGCCGCCCTTGTTCATGCGCTGGCTGGCATTGGTATAGAATTCACGCGTGTAGAGGTTCGCCACTCCGGCGCGGCAGGGATTCGAGGGCTCGGAGACGATGAGGTCGTAGTTTTCGCCCTTCGTGAGGAGGAATTCGCGGGCGTCACCGGTGATGTTGTTCACGCGGGGA
>JBKCXA010000473.1:0-6291 GCA_046316935.1 Prosthecobacter sp. | reverse complement strand
CAGCGCTGTGATGAAACGCACCAGCGCGGCCTGCGGCTGGGATGTTGAGGCGGCTCGCTGCGTGAATGCGATGACTGCGGATGAGGTTTTCAGCCGCTGCGAGGTCGTTTTCCTCTGCCTGCCGCATTCCGGCATCGTGCGTGACCTTTTGAGCCATGCGACGCTGAAGCCCGGCCTCATCGTGATCGACACCACGACGGGCGATCCGGCCGAAATGGCCGCTCTCGGCAGTGAATTGGCCTCAAAAGGCATCCACTACCTCGACGCGACGATTTCCGGCAGCAGCGCCCAACTCGCCAGCGGTGACGTTTTGATCATGGCAGGCGGTGAAGCGGCTGTTTTTGAGCGCTGTCGTGATTTGCTCGCCCAACTGGGCCGTGATGCCGTTCACACCGGCCCCTGCGGCACCGGCGCGAAGATGAAACTCGTCACCAATCTCGTCCTCGGCCTCAATCGTGCTGCTTTGGCCGAGGGACTCGTTTTCGCCGATGAGCTTGGCGTGGACGGAAAGCAGGCGCTGGATGTCTTGCGCCGCAGCATGGCCTACTCGCGCATCATGGACACGAAGGGCGAAAAGATGCTGGAACGTGATTTCACCCCGCAGGCCAAGCTCTCGCAGCATCTCAAAGACGTTCGCTTGATGCTCGCCAACAGTTCCATTGAGCTGCCACTGAGCGAGACGCATCGCCAGCTCCTCGAAAAAGCCGAGGCACTCGGTTTTGGCGAGGCAGACAACAGCGCGGTGATCGAAGTCATCTCTCAATCATGACCGCCCGCCAACGCTATCTCGTGCTCGTGACCAGCTTTCTCGCGCTGGTGTTTGATGGCGTGGAACTGGGCTTGATGCCGGTGGCGTCGCTTTCGGTGTCGAAGAGCCTGCTTGGTACGTCGTTCACGCCGGAGCTGGGCGGAGAGTGGTTTGCTCGGTTCACCGCGGCGCTGATGCTCGGCGCGGCGATTGGTGGGATTGCGCTCGGCAGTCTCGGAGATCGCGTGGGACGCACGCGGGCGATGGGCGTTTGCATCTTGTTCTACTCGGTCTTCGCGGCGCTCGGCGCTTATGCGCAGGATCAGTGGCAGATGCTGGCGCTGCGTTTTTTGGTGGGGCTGGGTGTGGGTGGGCTTTGGCCAAATGGCATCGCGCTCGTTTCGGAATGCTGGAGCGGCGCATCGAGGCCGCTGGTGTCCGGCGCGATGATGGCGGGGCTGAACGCGGGCATTTTGCTGCTCTCGCAGCTGGCGCTGAAGTGGTCGATCACGCCGGAGTCGTGGCGCTGGGTGTTTCAATTCGCGGGCGCACCGGCTCTGCTGGGCTTGTTTGTGCTGCTCGTGCTGCCGGAGTCGCCGAAATGGCTCGCGACGCGTGGCGAGATGAAGGCCGTCACGCCGCTGCGGGAGCTCTTCCAGCCTTCTTTAATTCGTTTCACGCTGATTGGCATCCTCATCAGCGCCATCCCGATGATCGGGGCGTGGTCGGCGAGCAAGTGGATGATCCCGTGGGCCGATAAGATCGCCGGTTCGGCCAATGCAGGCTACAAAGCGGCTACGCAGGGCTGGTGGGCGCTGGGTGCCACGCTCGGCAGCTTTGCCGGGGCGCAATTCGCGAGCTGGATGGGACGTCGAGCGAGTTATGCGCTGATCAGTGTGATGACCTTTGCGATCACCCTCGTGATGTTTCAGATGACCGCTCCGCTGCGCGAGGGGTTTCACGCCGTGGTCTTCACGCAGGGCTTCGTGGCCACGCTGTTCTTCGGCTGGCTGGCGCTGTATCTGCCGGAGCTTTTTCCCACCCGCGTGCGGGCCACGGGCAGCGGCCTGGCCTACAATTCTGGCCGCTTTGCCACCGCCTTCGGCGTGCTGGCGGCGGGTTATCTTTTCGCCGCGCTCGGCGGTGACTATCCACGCGTCGGCACGATCTGCGCCAGCATCTACGCCCTCGGTTGCGTGGTCATCTGGTGGGCACCGGATACGAAGAACCGTGGGCTGGAGGGCTGAAGCTTACTTGGCCTGCTTCATGGCCACGAGGCGGGTGGTCACCTGCTGGCGGACAGGCAGGGTCTTGCCATCCACGTTCAGATTCACGACGGCGAGGAGGACGGAGAGCGAGACGGTGCGGCGTTCGAGGTCGAAGAAGACCTGCCCGGAGACTTTGGAATCGGCACCGACTTTCACGGAGCGCTTCGTGCCCTCGTCAGCCTGGGATTCCATCGTGCCTTCAAAGGCGATCTGGGCATGCTTTCGACCGCTGCGGTCCACGAGGCCTTCGAACTTGGATTTGAGCTTTACCTGCACCTGGCCGGCCTCGGCAAAGGGGATGACCTCATCGCTGATCCACTTGTCGCCAGGCCGGACGGGGATTTTTGGCAGGCCCATCTCCATCGAGCGCCGGTAGAGGGTGGCGAGCTGTTTCGCATCGGCGATGGAGGTGAGGTCGGGATTTTCGCCGCCGGTGACCATCGAGCTGATGTCACGCACGTCCTGGAAGTCGCCAGCCGGGTTGTAAACGAGGGTGAAAGCACGCCCTGCGGCCCCGCCGACGGTTTTTTGCAGCACGGGGAGGGCGTCGGCCATTTTGGCGGAGTCGAAAGGATGGAGCAGGCCGTCTTGGAGAAGTTCTCCCTTCAAAGAGTCGATGCTCACGCGGGCGAGCTGCTCGCCGGCCTCGTTTTTGGAGACCTTCACGGAGGTGGTCTGGCGCATGCGGAGCTTTTGATCGTGCTTCTGGCCGAGGGTGGTCAGCAGCGTGGTGGTGTCCGTGTCCGTCTCCTGCAAATAGAACTGGCCGGGCTCCCAGCGGAGCTTCAACTCGACCGTCTCATCCTGAGCCGGGCAGAGGGTGGCGAGGCTGAAAAGGGAGAGGAGGAAACGGAGACGCATCGCGCGGGATACCGTAGGCGGGCAGCTTTCGCAACCCGGGTCTCACCGGTCCATTTTTGGCGTCTGGAGGGCAGCCGGCAAAATCCGTTAAAAAAACGATCTGGAAGTTGGCACGCTTCCCGCTAAATGGATTCCACGCACCGGTCAGCCGGGAAAAATCACCTTCCGTCGGCCCTCATCGTTGCAATCCCAGAAACCACATATCTAATTGCCGTAAACCATGAAAAAAATCGAAGCAATCATCAAGCCCTTCAAATTGGAGGATGTGAAAGAAGCCCTCGCTGAGGTCGGCGTGGAAGGCATGACCGTCGTGGAGGTGAAGGGATTTGGCCGTCAAAAAGGCCACACCGAAATTTATCGCGGCAGCGAATACACCGTGGACTTCCTGCCCAAGGTGAAGATCGAGGTCGTCGTGGATGACAGCCGGGGTGACGATGTGGTTTCCGCCATCCAGAAGGCTGCCAACACTGGCAAGATCGGCGACGGCAAGATCTTCGTGAGCGCTGTGCTCGATGCCATCCGCATCCGCACCGGCGAGCGTGGCTCCGACGCCGTGGCCTCCTCCGCGAGCTGAATTTATCCCCCCGAGACCGCTTCATTTGTTGAACGAGAGACCCGCCTGTGTTGAGCAGGCGGGTTTTTTGTGTTCTGGAGGGACTTCAAAGAAGTCCAAGCTGCCTGCGGAGACGTAAGCATGGCATGTCCAAGCTTCTCCTTGCCCTGCCCTGCCTGCTGCTGGCGGCCTGCTCCAGCCTTCCCAATCCCAATCTGCCCTCCGGCCAGGTGAGCGAGGCGGGGGTGAAACTGCTGGAAAAAAGCGCCGCCAAGGCCGGCAAGCCGTGGCGGAGACTCCACCAAGTCGAAGTGGCCTACGAAGGCAAATGGACCAGGATCGTCCAAAAGCTACAGCCCGAGCTGGTGAACGCTGACTATCGGAAAAGCTCCCGCGAGGTCTATTTCCCTCGTTTGAACCGCGTCGAGCAGACCCACACCGGCCCTCGTGGCACGAAAACCGTGCGGCGAACACCGGGCAAGGTCGAGGTCAGTTTTCCCCAAGATCGCCCGCCAACGGAGGTGGAGAAGGACGCCGCCGCGCTGGTGGCGGATGCCTACACGATGTTCACCTTCGGAGCGGATTACCTGCTGACCCGCGGTCACCAGTGGCGGATCTGGCCGACGATGCAGCGACAGGAAATCGATGGCGATCCCTGCACGCTGGTTTTCGGCATGCTGAAGCCGGGCGTGGGTCGAAGCGAGGAGGATCGGGTGATCGCGTGGATCAGCCAGAGAGACTACCGGCTTCGCCGGGTGCAGTTCACCCTCAACGGCCTCGAATCGACCGCCGGCGCGGACGTGGATGTGACCTTCAGCGACTTCCAGCCCGGCCCGCAGGGCACCGAATGGCCAAGGCATTTCCTCGAAACCGTGCGCCGTCCTTTGACCGTGAAGGCGCATGAGTGGCGGATGATGGACCTGAAGGTGAGGCAGTGATCAGCCCACGAGCTGCCGCAACCGCGCCGTGACCTCGTCACGGCTCAAAACACCTGCGGCAACGGCGAGGGTGAGGTTTTCCCAGTCATCGCCGTCCGGTGCTGGCGTGTAGCCATTCAGCCGCAGAAACACCAAGCAGGCACCAAGTGCCGCACGCTTGTTCCCATCGAGAAACGGATGATTGCTGCACAGATAGAAAAGATAGGCTGCGGCAACCTCGATCACATCGGCAAAAGGAGAATGACCTCCAAAGCTCGCTTGAGGAGCGGCGATGGCGGATTCGGAGCGGCGATGGCGGATTCGAGCAGGGCTCGATCTCGCAAGCCATCTGAGCCGCCGAATTGTGCAATCGCCTCCGCATGGATTTCGAGAACGATGTCCAGGTGAGGTGAAGGCACTGGTCCAAGGTGTTCTTCATGCGAGGCGGGCCATGGTGCGGGCATACTGCTTCATCGTGTCTTTGATGAGAGCCGTGACATCTTCTTTCGGTGGCATGCTCGCCATCGGCGTGATGCTGATCGTGCCGCCGCTGTGGACCTCGACGTTGACTTCATCACCCACTTTGAGCCGGGCGAGCTTGAGGAGGGCGGAATCGAAGATGATGCCCTGGGAGTTGCCGATTTTGGTGATGGTCTTGATCATGGGTAAAACTATGTAAAACAGCCTCAATGGCCAAGACGGGCTTTTTGAGCGCCCCTCTCACACCGCGCGTTTCCGTCGAAACGTGCCGGGCGTCATGCCGGTGCGTTTGCGGAAGGCCTCGGCCATGTATTGCGGGTGGGTGAAGCCGCACTTCGCGGCGATGGCATCGAGCGTGAGATCGGTCTGCAGCAGCAGTTTTTCCACGGCGGCAAAGCGCAGGCGATTGATCTCCTCGCCAGGGCTGCGACCGATGAGGGCCTTCATGCGACGCTCGAGCACGCTGCGGGAGAGGGCGCACTCGCGGGCCACGCGGGCGACATCCATCGAGGCGGTGGCATTTTGGCGGATGAAACGCAGCGCGGTGGCGATGCGTGGGTCTTCGACCGCGACGATGTCGCTCGACTGGCGGGTGACGATGTCGCCCGGAGGATGAAGATGCCGTTCGCCGGGCTTGGGGAGGCGTTTTTTCGTCATCCACTCGTCGAGCAACCGCGCGGCATCATAGCCGACGGCCTGTCCGCGGAGTCGCACGCTGGAAAGTGGCGGCGAGGCGGTCTCGCAGAGCATGTTGTCATTCTCCGCGCCAACGACGGCAAGCTCCTCCGGCACGGCGATGCCTGCCCGACGAGCCGCATCGAGCACCCAGAAGCCCATCTGGTCATTCACGGCGAAGACACCGGCGGGCTTTGGCAGGTCGCGCAGCCAGTCGGCCAGGTCACGCTGATGCTGCTCCCAGTTTTTGCGTTTGGATTGAAACACCGGGCAGTCGAAGCCGGCCTCGTTCACGGCCTGGATGAAGGTATCGCGCCGTTCGAGGAAGTAATGCTCCGAGGCATCCTGCACGCAGGCGAAGTGCTGGAAGCCGAGCGTGCGGAAGTGCGCGGCCACGCGGGAACCGATGACGCTGTTGTCCATGCCCACGAAGGGAAAGGGATGCTTCAGCATGCTCGTCCGCAGCTCGATGACGGGCAGCTTCGTGACCTTGAGCTGCCGAATCATCGTCTCATCCACGGTGCGGGAGAGAATGCCATCGCCACGCCAGTTTTTCAGCCACTCCGGGAAGCTGCTGCGCAGATCACGTGGCTCCAAATAGAGCGACCACGGCCCGTGCTCGGCCACATAGCGCCGGATGCCGCGCACGATGTCGCGGCCATACGACCGCGAGGTATCGACGAGAATGGCAACGGAAGGGAGGCGCATGCGGGAAGAGGATGGAGGAATGGAGAATGGAAAACTGAAAATGGAGGAAATGCCAGAGGTGCTCCATCCATTCTTCCATGC
>JBKCXA010000472.1:0-11381 GCA_046316935.1 Prosthecobacter sp. | reverse complement strand
TCGCACGAGGTAGTAGGCCGCGTAGCCGAAAAAGATGCCCGCAAAGACCTGCAGGCGCAGACGACGGTAAACAGGATCGATTTGAGCCTCTGGCAGACGCGGCGCATGCGGGGCAGGTTGGAGAAAAGCGAACATAAAGCTGCCATGCTGGCAGAAGAGCCGCCGAGGCGTCAATCCATGTCTTGTCGCCTTGATGCATTCGTGCCAATGCTCGCAGATGAAGCGCTACCACGTCCAAAACGCCACGAACTGGTCCGAAGCCGATCTGCTCACGGATTTCACTTTTCCGTGGGAGGATCGGCCCGCGCCGAAAACGGAGTTTCGGGCGATGCACGATGGCGAACGGTTTCGCTTCCGCTTCGACTGCGTGGACGATGATCTGGTGCTGCCAGAAGGGGAGACGGCAAAGGAGCGGGCGCTCGGGGCGGATCGCGTGGAGATCTTTTTTGCGACGGATTTGAGCCTGCAACGCTACTTTGGCCTCGAAATGAGTCCGCGGGGTGATGTGGCGGATTACGCGGCGAGGTTTTATCGCGAGATTGATTGGAGCTGGAGTTGTGAGGGCCTCGTGTTGGAGCCGGAGATTCGCGAAGGCGGCTACACGGTGAGCGGAAGCATTCCGCTGGAGGTGCTGCGCGGGCTGGGTGTGCTGCGCGGTAGCGAGATGTTCGCGGGGTTGTATCGTGCGGAGTTTCATCACCGGCCGGATGGCAGTGTACATTCCGGCTGGATGCCGTGGGTGAATCCGGGCACGGAAAAGCCGGACTTTCATGTGCCCGCGAGCTTTGGCGTGCTGGAATTGAAGTGAATCCCGTCCCGCTTCGTTTCGTCTTCCTTAGCCCGTGACCGTCTCCGCCCTTCCATCCCATATGCCTGGCAAGTTCTTTGCCTCGCACTGGCGTGGCGTGAGCTACGGGCCCTTCGCGCCGGATTCGAAGCGGGATGTGGAGGCGGATTTGAAGCACATCGCGGCGCTCGGTTTCAACAGCGTGCGGCTGTATGAGCTTCCTGATCAGGCGACGCTCGATGCGGCGATGAAGCATGGCCTGAAGCTGCTGTGCGGCATTCCGTGGGCAGAGCATATCGACTTCCTGAGCGATGCGGCGGCATGGGAGGACATCCGGCGGCGAGTGGCGAATGGTGCGGCGTTTCTCGGCAGGCAGGAGGCGGTCTCGGCGATTCTGATCGGCAATGAGATCGAGAAAACGCTCGTGCGCTGGATGCAGCCGGAGCGGGTGCGTGCCGCGATGGAGGAGCTGATCGCTCTGGCGCATGCACAGGCTCCGCAAAAGCTCGTGAGCTATGCCACCTATCCTTCCACCGAGTATCTGGTGCCGCGAAACGCGGACTTCCTCGCGGTGAATGTGTATTTGGAGCATCGCGAGGACTTCTCGCGATACCTCGCACGGCTGCAAAACCTCGCCGGAAACAAGCCGCTGGTCATTTCGGAGTTCGGGCTCGATACCGCCGCGCATGGTGAAGAGGCTCAAAGCGAGGTTTTTCGATGGTTTGAGGCTGAAAGCCTTGCCGGAGGCTGTGCGGGAACGTTTTGGTTCAGCTACACGGATGAATGGTTTCGCGGTGGCAAGGAGGTCACCGAATGGCGTTTCGGTCTCGTCACGCGTGATCGGCAGGAGCGTGCCGCCTGCCAAATCACTCCGGCAAAGCTTTCACCGCCTGCGAATGCGCCGCGCCTGTCGGTGGCGGTCTGCACGCGGAATGGCTCGCGGACGTTGCGTGAGTGCCTGGAGTCGTTAAAAGCGCTGAACTATCCCGATTACGAGGTTTTGGTGATCGACGATGGCTCCACGGATGCCACGCCAGAGATCGCGAAGGGCTTCGACTTTGTGAAGTATCATCACCAGGAGCCTGCGGGGCTCAGCGTGGCACGCAATCGCGGCGCGGAGCTCGCCACGGGCAGCGTCATGGCCTACACGGATGATGATTGCATCGCGCATGCGGACTGGCTTTTGCACCTCAGCCATGCCTTCGCCGATGAAAAGGTGCTCGCCGCAGGAGGTCCGAACATCCCGCCGCCGCCGCGCAATCGCATCGAGCGCATCGTGGCTGCCGCGCCGGGTGCTCCAGCGCATGTGTTGCTCAGCGATACGGAGGCGGAGCATCTGCCCGGTTGCAATCTGGCGATCCGCAAAGAGGCGCTGAATGCCATTGGCGGCTTCACGGCGGATTTCACCACGGCAGGCGATGATGTGGATATTTGCTGGCGGCTTCGCGAGCATGGCGGACGCGGCAGCCTGCGTTTCGTGCCGGGGGCGATGGTTTGGCATCATCGCCGTTTCACGATTCGGGCCTATTTGAAACAGCAACGTGGCTATGGCTTTGCCGAGGCGCTGCTCATGGCGGAGCATCCTGAGCGCTTCGGGCCGCTCGGCGGTGCTCGCTGGCGCGGCGGTATCTACGGTGATCATTTGCCATCGGATCATCCGCGTGAGGGCAGCATCTTCCACGGGCCGCTGGGCCTCGGTGCCTTCCAGACGATCTACGCGGCGAACTCCGGCTTTCGCTGGTGGGACTGGTTCACGGGCGTGCTGTGGGTGGCTCTGGCGCTCATTGCGATGCTTTTGAAGCTGCACGCGATGGCGGTGGCGCTTGTCGTTTTCGCTCTGTGGGCCGCGTGGCGTATCAGCCTGCGCAATGCACGAGCGGCATGCCTCAGCGGCACGATCGATCGAGCGCTGCTGTGGCTGCTGAGCTTCCTCCAGCCGGTGGTGCGGGAATTTGCCCGGCTGCGTGGCATGCTGCTGTATGCCGCACGCCCGACCTGGCAGCCCCATCTGCCGGACATCCTGCCACCGCTGATGCCTGGCAAACGTTCGCTGCAACTCGCCACGCTCGCGTTTTGGAGCGAGACGAGTCGGGATCGACATCACCTGCTCGATGCACTGCGGGCTGAGCTCGCCGCAAAACGACGACTGTATCGCGAGGATGATGGCTGGCGGTGGTTTGATATCGAGATGGCACCGCAGGCAGATCTCTCCCGCGCCTTATTGACCGTCACCGAGTATCATGGCGATGGGAAATGCCTCACCCGTGTGCGCTGCATGCTGCGTCTGCGTCATGGTCTGGTGTGGAATCTGGTGCTGTGGCTGGCCTTTACTGGCCTGCTGGCCACGCTGCCGCTTCCGGTGGGCTGGATCGGCGTGATCGGTGGTGGCGGCACGCTGGTGGCGATCCCGCTGGTGCTGCGTTTTATCCGCCGTGATCTGACGGCGATGGTCCGCCGTGCCGCGGCAGAAGCCGGGATGCCAGAATCCACAACACGACCGGCGTGATGGCACTCAAAGCGATGGCCCATCCGGGCTCGCTCTGCCCGAGATGACCAATCGCGGCAAAGGCAAAGCCCAGCGGGATGCTGCCACAGGCCAGCGCAGGCAAAAACACCCGCCAGCGCATGCGAGCAATGCCCGCGAGGCACGCCACGCCCTCCGGCAACACCGGCGTCCATCGTGAAAGCGCCACGAGCCATCCGCCATGTCGCTCAAACAATGCCTCGGCCTTTTGCAGACCTTTCTCACCGGCGATCCACGCCGCCGCGCCGCGTCCCAGCCAACGGCACGCAGCATAGGCCACGATGCCGGAAAGCATCGAGCCACAGGCACACACAATGCCACCGATGAGCCAGCCATACACCCAGCCGATGGCGGACATGACGACGGTGGAAGGCACCGGCAGCACGATGTCACTCACGAGCAGCAGCACACCACCGGCCCAGGCCCAGATGCCGAAACCTTCCATCCACTGACGAGCGCCTTCGAGACTCAGCGCCGCATCAAAGCGCCCGCCCCAAATGAAAAAGGGGATCAGGATGGCTCCGAGTAGAACCATGATGAGAAGCATTAACGAACCACGCGGCGCAGGCATCCGGCATACCAACACGTCGCGAGGCTGGTTGCAAGACATGTCATGCCACACATGCTTTCTCATGCCGCCCGAGCCCACCGACTTCTCCCGCCTCTTCAATCAAGGCGAGGCCGTGCTGTGGTTCATCATCGCGATCACCTTGCTTGTGCGGCCGGTGCCGAAGCTCGCCAAGACGGTTTGGCGATGGCTGCTGCCGGTGTGCTTCGTTGTTTTCGGTGCCTCCGATGTCATCGAGGCCCAAACAGGAGCCTGGTGGCACCCGTGGTGGCTCTTCGTGATGAAGGCGCTGTGCGTGCTGGGGTTTCTCGGGGCCTTTTGGACGGCGAGGAAGCGCTGAGATCAAACCGAACGCGGCAGCGGTCCCTTGGGCGAGAGCTTCACGTTGCTCGCAGGCAATTTCGCACCTGCCTTGATCCAGTCGCGGAGGGTCTGCTGATCCTTCTTTGAGATGGCGTGGCCGCTGGGAGGCATGGCTCCGGGGATTTCATCAGGGAAGGTGACCACTTGGAAAAAGCGACTGGCCTCCGGCTTGCCGGGAACGATCCAACTCGTGCCGATGAGCTTCGCGATGGCCTGCGTGTCATTGATCGGCGGCATGGTGGAGAGGCGAGTGTCGCCGTGGCAGTGGACGCAGTTCGTTTCGAGCACGCTGCGCACGGGAGCGAAAGCGACGACATCGGCCTCGCTGACGGGTTTTTGGGCGCAGGAGGCAATGAGAAGGAGAGGAAGGAATCGCTTCATGTGCACACTAGACGGCAGATACCGGTTTGAGACAAGCGTTGACAACAACCGGGGCGGTTCCTAGACTCGAAATCAATTCCAAGGAAACAGCGGCATCGGGCGGCTGGTTTGGAAGATCAACACCACTGGCATGAGGAACTTTGATTCAGACGAAGAACGGCGGCCGCACAACCCGCCCCTGCACTCAGAAAAGATCGTCACCGATCGGAAGATTTTCTTCCTCGATCTCAAGGAGAACGACCGTGGCCGGTTCATCAAGATCACCGAGGACGTGCGCGGTCGCCGCGACACGATCATCCTCCCCATCGAGGCCGCCCAGGAGTTCATGGATGCCATGATGCGTGCCCTGGACGTGGCCAACGGCGGTGATGGCACGGTGGAGGACTGAGAAAGTGGAACAGGATTGCATCCTGTTCAGATGGGATGAGTTCAGGTTGAAAACCTGGGCCACTTTCCTGCCTTGACCATGTTCATGCCCTCCGTCAGCATCGGCGGCCATGAAATCCAGCCTGATCGCCTTCACCCTTGCCTTGCTCACCTCCGCTGCCCTCGCGGGTGAAAATTACCTCGTCTATTTCGGCACGAACACGAATGCCAAGAACGGCAGCAAAGGCATCTACGTGGCCCGTTTCAACACGGCAACTGGTGCGCTAACGAAGCCCGAACTCGCCGCGGAAGCAGGCAATCCGGGCTTCCTCTCGATTCACCCATCAAAGAAGTATCTTTTCGCCATCGGCGATGTCACCACGCCGGATGGCAAGAAAGGTGGCGGCATCAGTTCCTTCTCGATTGAGGCCAACACAGGCAAGCTGACGCTCATCAACCAGCAGAGCGCCATCGGCAGCGGCCCCTGCCATGTGAACGTGGATGCCACAGGCAAGATGGCTGCTTTGGCAAACTACGGCAGCGGCAGCGTGGCCGCGTATGCCATCGGTGCCGATGGCAAGGTCTCCGAAGCCGCGAGTTTCATCCAGCATGAGGGCAGCAGCATCGATCCGAAGCGCCAGGCCGGACCGCATGCGCACTCGGTGAACTTCAGCCCTGACAACCGTTTCGCCTTCGCCTGCGATCTCGGACTCGACAAGGTGCTCATCTACAAGGTCGATCCTGCCACCGGCAAGATGACGCCGAATGAGCCCGCCTTTGCCAAAACTCCTGCTGGCGGCGGTCCGCGCCATCTGGCCTTTCATCCGAGCGGGAAGTTCGTCTTCGTGAACAACGAAATGGCGATGACCGAGACCGTTTTCGCCTACGACGCGGCCACCGGAGCCCTGACTGAGGTGCAGACCGTCTCGACCCTGCCAGAAGCTGATCGCGGCAAGCCCGGCTTCAGCACCGCGGAGACCCTGGCGCATCCGAACGGCAAAAACGTGTATGTGTCCAACCGCACGCACGACACCATCGCCGTGTTTGCCTGCGATCCAGCGACTGGAAAGCTCACGCTGATCCAAAACGTCCCTGTCGAAGGCCAGATCCCTCGTAACATCTGCCTCGATCCCACCGGCAAGTGGCTCATCGCCGCCCATCAAAACAGCGGCAGCGCGGCGCTTTTCAAAGTGGATGCCGAAAGCGGCAAGCTGAGCTTCACCGGCACGAAGGTGGAAGTCCCCGGCAGCATCTGCGTGCGCTTTTTGGCGGTCGATTGAGGCTTTGCTTTGTTCCCAAGGCGCAGGATGAGTTTCGTCTTGTCGTTCCGCGTTGATCCCCTTATCCTTTGAATCATGAGCACCCTTTACGATGAAGCCATCGACCTGATTGCACGTGGGCACACCACGGAGGAGTTGCTCGCTTTCAAGCCGTCGCCTGAGGCGCAGGCGCGTTTTGAAGACTTGATCGCCCGCGAAAAGTGCGAGGGCCTGACAGCTGAGGAGAGCGAGGAACTGGATCGCATGATGGAGCTCTATCGCATGCTCACGCTGGCCAAATCCCGTGCCCGGTTGCATGTTCGCCGGCAAGACCTCGCCGCGGCATGAGCAGTTCCTGGATAGCGCCCGAGCTGCGCCTGCTTGTTCAGCAGCGAGCCTCCGGTCTTTGCGAATACTGCCTGCTTCACGAGCGTTCTTCCGACTTCTCCTTCCACGTCGATCACGTCATCGCAGAAAAGCACGATGGACCCACTGAAGATCACAATCTTTGCCACGCCTGCCCGGAGTGCAATCGTGCCAAAGGCAGCGACATTGCCACGGTGCTCAACGGCCGCCTCACGCGCCTTTTCAATCCGCGCATCGACGAGTGGAGCGCACATTTCAGCCTGAGCGGACCCCGCATTCTGGCAAAATCGAGGATCGCCAGTGGCACGATACGCCTGCTGGATTTGAATAGTCCGCTGCGGATTGCCACACGCGCCTCACTGGCCCTGGAAGGACTCTATCCAAGCCCGGAGGCCCTGATTCATTTATCCGGCAAGGGGCCGACCTAGACCAGACCCGGACGGCAAAGAGGTCGGAAAGACTTTTCTGGCACTCATTTCGAAAACATCGTTTTCCGCATGGTTGCACCTGCGTTGAAGCGCGGCTTCATTTCCCGCCCCAACAGCCATGTCCGACGAAATCACCTCCGCCTCACCCGCCATTCCGAGCATTCTTTCCCCTGAGGAGGCCCGTGTGCTGGGCTGCCTGATCGAAAAAGAGATCACGCTGCCGGATTACTACCCGATGACGCTGAACGCGCTCGTCTCCGCCTGCAATCAGACGACCAATCGCGAGCCGGTGATGCAGCTCGATGACAGCACGGTGCAGCGGGCGCTCGATTCGATGAAGGGCAGGGGCTACGTCTTCCAGGTCACCATCGTGGGTGCCCGCGTGCAGAAGTATCGCCACAACCTCAAAGGCAAGCTCCCAGACCTCGAACGCCCGCAGGTGGCACTGCTTTGCATGCTGCTGCTACGTGGTGCTCAGACGGCTGGTGAGCTGCGCCAGCGCACCGAGCGTCTGCATGCCTTCCCGGACATCGAAAGCGTGGATAACACCCTCGCCGAGCTTATCGGCTACCGCGATGGCCCGGTGATCAAATGCCTGCCCGCCGGCCCCGGACGTCGCGTGGCGCAGTATTTGCACCTTTTCTGCGGTGATGTGGAGCCTCAGGCCATCGCCGCGCCCATCGTGAGCACGCCAGCCGGTTCCGCTGCGGCGCTCGATGACGATTGGAAGACCAAAATCGAGGCGGAAATGGCCCTCATGCGCTCTCAGATCGCCCGCCTTCAGGAAATGGTCGGCGCGGTGCGATGAGGCGGAGTTTCAGGTTCCAAGTTGAAGGCCGCGCGGAGGCTGAAACTTGAAACCTGAAACTTGAAACCTTCCCCCGCCGCCTCCTTGATGCCCCTCCCCCCTTATGCTGACGAAAAGAATCATCCCCTGCCTCGATGTGAAGGAAGGCCGTGTCGTGAAAGGCACGAAATTCCTCCAACTCCGCGATGCGGGCGATCCTGTGGAGTGTGCCCAGGTTTACAATGCCCAGGGCGCTGATGAACTGGTCTTTCTCGACATCACAGCCAGCCATGAGGAGCGGAAAACGATGGTGGATGTGGTGGCACGCACCGCTGCGAGCTGCTTCATGCCGTTGACCGTGGGCGGTGGCATCCGCACCGTGGCGGACATGCGCGAGATGCTCCTCGCGGGGGCGGACAAAGTGGGCATCAACACCGCCGCCGTGAAGACCCCGCACGTGATCGACGAAGCGGCGGAGGCGTTTGGATGCCAGTGCCTCGTCGTGGCCATCGACGCGAAGCGCAACGAACGCGGCTCGTGGACGGTGTACACCCACGGCGGTCGGAACCCGACCGAACTCGATGCCATCGAATGGGCTGCCGAGGTTTGCCGACGCGGCGCAGGCGAGATTTTGCTCACCAGCATGGATGCCGATGGCACGAAGGCCGGCTACGACATCGCCCTCACGCGGGCGGTCAGCGAGGCGGTGACCATTCCCGTCATCGCCAGCGGCGGTGCGGGCAAGGTGGAGCACATGGTGGATGTCCTCCGCGATGGCAAAGCCGATGCTGTCCTCGCAGCGAGCATCTTCCACTTTGGCGAATACACCGTGGGCGATGTGAAGCGCTTCCTCGGCGACCACGGCGTGCCGGTGCGGCTCTAAAAAGTGCCGCGATAGCTGAAGAAGGCGCATCAAAGTCTGAATGAAGCAGACGAGGGCAGGGCGTTTTAATCCGCGCATGAACCGCCGTCGCTTCCTTCAGTCCATCGCCGCCGCAGCCACCACGCCCGCCTTGGCGGCAGAGAAGCCGTGGAAACTGAACTACATGCTCGCCTCCGCGATGTATGGCAGCCTGCCGCTGGCAGACATTCTCCCCGAGGTGAAAAAGACCGGTGCCACCGCCATCGAGCTCTGGCCGAAGAAGCATGGCACGCAGCGCGAGGAGCTCGATGCCATCGGGCACGAAACGTTCGCCGCGATGCTCAAGGAGCATGGCCTCGGCTTCGGTGGCACCACGCGGTATGATCTGGGACCCTTCAAGCTCGCCGAGGAAATCGCCATCGTGAAGAAGCTCGGCGGGAACTTCATCGTCACGGGCGGCTCGGGTGAGTGGAAAGGCCTCACGCCTGATCAGCTCAAAGCGAACGTGAAGGACTTCGTGGAGAAAATGAAGCCCCACGCCGCCCTCGCGGCTGAAAATGGCGTCACCATCGGCATCGAGAATCACATCAATAACCTCATCGACACCCCGGACAGCCTCCTCTGGCTCGCCGACGAAATCCGCACGATGCCCGGCATCGGCATCGCGCTCGCCCCTTACCATCTGCCGCAGGAAACGAAGCTCCTGAGCGACCTCATCCGGCACATCGATCAAAAAATGACGCTCTTCTATGCCTGGGAGCACGGCAAAGGCTGCATGAAGCCGATGCCCAAAGACGAGGAACTCCAGCAGATGCCCGGCCGCGGCCCGCTCGACTGGAAACCGCTGATCGACGCCCTCAAAGCCGTCAATTTCACCGGCCCCACGGAGATCTTCATGCACCCCACACCCCGCGGCATCCCCATCCTCCCCACCGCCGCCGAAACCACCGCCGAGATCGTCCGGGCGAAGCGGCATCTCGACAAGCTCGTGGGCTGATCAAGGCTGAAACAGCCTCGGCAAAAACTCGCTCAAATACCCGCGCCACACCGGCCAGGAGTGATCGCCTGCCGTTTCGTGCCACTCGTGCTTCACGTTCGCGGCTTTGAGCGCATCAATCAGCGTGTGATTGCGATCGAGAAGAAAATCATCCTTCCCGCAGGCGATCCACAGGAGCTTCAGCTTCGTATTCGTGCCCGCGCTGTCATCCAGCGCCGATTTCACCGCCTCGGTGTCAGCCGCACCGCTGAAGGAACCGATGTAGGCAAAGCGATCCGTCGCATTCAGCCCGATGGTGAGCGACTGCCAGCCGCCCATGCTCAGACCGGTGATGGCGCGATGCTCTTGGCCCGGCAGCACGCGGTAGTTGGCCTCCACGAGCGGCATGGCATCCTCAAACAGCTCATTCCGAAACGCCGTGAGCGAGTCCGCACGCTTCGCCTTGTCATCACGCGGCACCATACCGTGCGGATGGCCGTCCAGCATCATCACGATCATCGGCTTCGCTTTTCCGGAGGCGATCAGATGATCGAGAATCCAATGCGCTTTGCCGTGCTCCGTCCAGCCGCGTTGATTGTCGCCCGAGCCATGCTGCAAGACGAGCAGCGGCAGCTTCTCCGTGCCCTTCTCATATCCCGGCGGCGTATAGACTACCACCTCACGCGGTACACCGAGTTGCTTCGAGTGAAACACATGCGTGTGCACCGTGCCATGGGGGATGCCCGCCTGCCAATCCCACGCCGCAGACGGACTCGCCGCGATGTGCAGGATGCTCTTCTGCGGCATGCGCTGCGGCTTGATCGCCGTGTTTTGCGGATCGAGCACATTCAGCCCATCCACTTGAAACGAATACTCCCAAACGCCCGCGGGCACCTCGATGGCTCCGCTGCTCCAAAGTCCGTCTTCACCGCGAGTCAGCGTCGCGTCTTGCTTCGTCCACTGCCCCTTCAGCCGCACTTCGGCCGCTTTAGGTGCCTTGATCGAAAAAGTGACCTTCCCATCCGCGATGTCCGCAGCGGCGAAAATCGAGCAAGGTACCAAAAGGAGGGCAAAAGCGAGGTTGGGCAGTGTTTTCACGAGATGGGATGATTCAGTGTTTTTGTGTGCTTGAGCGCCTCGACGGTCAATCAAGCCAGTTTTCCACTTTCAGGCCGGGAACATGGCGAAAGTCAGCCAGATTTCGTGTCAGCACGGTAGCCTCGTATTCGAGAGCGATGCAGGCGATGCGCAGGTCGAGAGTGCCGGTTTTCACACGCAGAGCACGCAGGCGGTCAAAATGGTCGGCGGCATCTACCGTCCATGGCAGCAAAACCCATTTCGACATCCCGTCGAGGCACTCTTGGAATTCCCGGTAGGCGCTTACACCCCTGTCTTTCTGGCGGTGCGGCTGAATCTGTGCCAGCCAGCCTTTCAGCGCTTCCTCAGCGGTGATCACGGTCAGGAAAACGTCTTCTTCCGCGGCATCCAGTCTTTGGGTGAGACGCTTGCCCGGGAGGCTCTGGGTGACGAATTCGCGATAGTGGTTCGTATCAAGAATCAACATGAGCGGACTCCAGTGACCGGCGGTTTTCCTCGGTCCTCCACTCAGCCCCAAGGCGCATAGCTTCAGCAAAGTGCTGGCTGCCTTTCATCTGCCCTGCGGTGGATTTCCACGCGCCACGCTGTGGCACGCGAACTCCTAGCTCCCTAAGCC
>JBKCXA010000471.1:0-3022 GCA_046316935.1 Prosthecobacter sp. | reverse complement strand
ACATAATAGACCGTCTGACTGCGCAGCCGCACCAACTCGGCCCCAATGATCCTCGGCACAAAGTCCTCCTGGATGGCCTGCACGGCCTCGAGGCTGCTTCCATTCAGCCCACGACACAAAATGACCCCGAGGGCGCGAGTGAGCGTCTGCACCTTCGGACCAAAACTGAGAGCGAAATGGGCGAGCGAGCCGTTTTCAAGCCTCAGATGCACCCCCACCTTGTCCGTGCATTCGAGATCATGACGCACGTCATCGAGGTCAAAGGCCTCGCCGGGCTCTGGCGCATGCTTTTCGGCCTGCGAGGCCAGTTCGATCAAATTCTCCCGCCGCTCGCCTTCGGGCAACGATTCAAAAAAGGCGATCAACTCGCTCAGAGCAGGAGGACAGGCAGACATGCTCACTTCTTCTTCGGCGGGTTGAGATCGGCCAGCGGGAGTTCGGTGAACCTTTTCCAGTGCGCCTCGCTTTCTTCCTTCGTCGGCACGCCATCGTGCACCCACAGACCGTAGCGCAGGCGCAGTTTCTGCCCTTCGGCGATCTCCACCGGCGTGTCGAGGCTCAGGCAGCAGCCCATCCAGCCGTCATCGCGAACGTGGAAGGCCGTCGGATGGTGCGGGTTCATTGGGTGATTCATCAAGGTGATGCCACCAAAGCCATCCGCGTCATTCGTGATACGGCCACTGTAGTCACACCAGCGGGCAGGCTTGCGAAAGACCTCCGCTTCGTTGAGCTGGCCTTCGGAGTTTAAGATGCGGCCGCCGCCATCATGCACGCCGATGCTTTTGGCCATGCGCACGGCCACCAACCCAAAACCAGTGGCACCAAACGTGGCCGTTTTTCCCTTCGGCGGACTCATTTCGAGGTCGATGAGCATGAACCAGCTCTTCGCGCCCTCCAGCGGGCGGATCTCCGTGCGGCGCACCTCGATGAGTTGCACGCTTTTGTCCGCCTCATTGATCCAGTGGTTCACCATGCGCATGCTGGCAAACTCGTCCGTGTCCTCGTAACCTTCGCGGGAGACCTCCACATTCACGATGCGCCCCTGCTTCTTGGCGTAATCGCCCCAAAAGTCGATCTCGTTAAGCAGGTTGTGGGTCACCCAGACGCTGTTGTGATGGGAATGCGTGAGCGGATCATGCGGATGGCCCATGCGGGTGAGGCTCACCTCACGAGAGGCACGGATGGGATGCCAGAAGGGGCGCATGTCCTGCGGATCAAAGTGCATCGCTGTCAGTTCCCGGCCATCGAGCTGAAAGGAGGTGATGTGATGCGGCATCGGCACCGCCTGGACATGCGGCACCGGTTTGGCGGAGGGAAGCTGGGCGGCGGTTTTGGCCGCCAAAAGACCGAAAACGATCAAGAATCTCATGGTGGCCTTTTGATACGTCGGGGAGGCTTCTTTTCCCATTTTCCATTTTCAGTTTTCCCGTTTCGCTCCTTCATCCGCCATCCCATGCGCTACCAGCCCCTCCCCGCCGATCTCTTCATCGCCAACCGCCAGCGGCTCTACGCCAAGCTGCCGCCGAACTCGCTCGTGATCGTGCATGCCAATGATGTGCTTCCCACCAACGCGGACGGTTCCCTGCCCTTCATCCAGAACAGCGATCAATTTTACCTCAGCGGCATCGACCAGGAGGAGACGATCCTCATGCTCTTCCCCGACGCCGCTGATCCGAAGCAGCGTGAGATGCTCTTCGTCCGCGAAACGAACGAGACCATTGCCGTGTGGGAGGGGGAAAAGCTCACCAAAGAGCAGGCCACAGACCGCAGCGGTATCCGGCGGGTGCACTGGCTGACGGACTTCGAGACGCAGTTCCGCTCCGTGATGTGCCAGGCCGACCATGTGTATCTCAATTCCAACGAGCACATCCGCGCCACCATTCCCACGGAGACCCGTGAAACTCGTTTCACCCACCGTTGCAAGCAGGAATACCCTTTGCACGACTACCGCCGCCTGGCCCAGGTCATGCACGAGCTGCGCGTCATCAAAAGCGAGCACGAGATCACCGCCCTCAAAGAGGCCATCCGCATCACCAGCGACGGCTTTGACCGTCTGCTGAAGTTTGTAAAGCCCAGCGTGCATGAGTTCGAAATCGAGGCGGAGCTGGCGCATGAGTTCATCCGCCAGCGCGGTCGCGGCTTTGCCTACACGCCGATCATCGCCACGGGCGGCAATGCCTGCGTGCTCCACTACATCACCAACCACTGCCAGTGCCAGGACGGCGAGCTCCTGCTCCTCGATGTGGCCGCGAACTACGGCAACTACAACGCCGACCTCACCCGCACGATCCCCGTGAACGGCAAATTCACCCCACGCCAGCGCCAGGTGTATGACGCCGTGCTTCGCGTCTTCAAACAATGCTGCCAGATGCTCAAGCCCGGCGTCATCATCCGCGAGTATCAGGAGCAGGTGGGCCTGCTGATGCAGGAGGAACTCCTCCGCCTCGGCCTCATCACGCCGGAGGACATCGCGAAGCAGGATCCGGACAAGCCGGCCTACAAAAAGTATTTCCCGCACGGCACCAGCCACCCGCTCGGCATCGATGTGCATGACGTGGGCCACATGTGGAAACCGATTCAGCCCGGCATGGTCTTCACCGTCGAGCCCGGCATCTACATCCGCGACGAAAAGCTCGGCGTGCGCCTCGAAAACGACATCCTCATCGGCGAAAACGGCAACATCGACCTGATGGCTCACATCCCCATCGAGGCGGATGACATCGAAGCGGCGATGGCAGGGAAATGACGAATGCAGAATGACGAATGCCGTGGGCCGCATGCATTCGTCATTCGACATTCGACATTCGACATTCGTCATTCGACATTCATCATTCCCACCTTCCCTTCCCATGCGCTACGCCATCTGCAACGAAACCTACCAGAACACCTCCTTCGACGCCATGTGCGCCGATGTGGCCGCCGCCGGCTATGAGGGGATCGAAATCGCCCCTTTCACCCTCGCGGAGGATCCTCGGGATCTCACCATTGCCGATGCCATCTCCTGCTGCACGAAGGCGAAGAA
>JBKCXA010000470.1:0-2612 GCA_046316935.1 Prosthecobacter sp. | reverse complement strand
CCTGGAAAAAAGGCCAGCCGAGCCATGCTGAGAAGGTGCTGCAGGAACTCGGTGCCAAAAACGGCTGGGAGTTCGAGTTCAGCAAAGACGGCTCGAAATTCAGCAAGGAGTATCTGGCGCAGTTCGACACCGTCATGTTCTACACCACGGGCAATCTCCTCGAAGCCGGCACCGATGGCCAGCCACCGATGACGGCCGAGGGCAAGCAGGCGCTGTTTGATTTCGTGAAGAGCGGCAAAGGCTTCGTCGGCACGCACAGCGCCAGCGATACCTTCCACACGAACAACGAATCCAAAAAAGGCCCGGATCGTTATGTGAACCATGGCGAGCAGGCCGATTCGTATGTGCGCTTCCTTGGCGGTGAGTTCATCAAGCACGGCGCCCAGCAGGAGGCGCGTAACACGGTTGAGAATCCGAAGTTCCCCGGCTTCGAAAACATCGGCAAGGACTACGGCTTCATGGAGGAATGGTATTCGCTGAAGGACTTCACGCCGGACATCCACGTGCTCAGCGTGATCAACAACCCGCCGATGACCGGCAAGGAGTATGAGCGCCCGGCTTATCCGAGCACCTGGGCCCGCAAGGAAGGCGATGGCCGCGTGTTTTACACCGCCATGGGCCATCGCGAGGACGTTTGGACGAATCCAACCTTCCAAAGCATCCTCGTCGGCGCTCTGAACTGGGCGAACGGTGATGTGAAGGCGGAGATCTTCCCGAACATCAAAGAGGTCGCACCGCAGGCCTACACCAATCCGCCCTTCGTCGAGCCTCCGCCGCCGAAGCCTGCCAAGAAGTGATCGTTTTCAGACCTCCTTCTCCCGATGCTCCTCCAGCTCTCCCACGTCTCCAAATCCTACACCGATCCTGGCAGCGGCCAGAGCGTGCCGGTGCTCCAGGACATCACCCTCGGCATCGAAGCCGGTGAATCCGTTGCCATCGTCGGGCCGTCCGGTTGTGGCAAAAGCACGCTGCTGAATCTCCTCGGCACGCTCGATACCCCGGACAGCGGCGAGATCGCGCTCGATGGCGAATCGCTGACGAAATGCACCGCGGAGCACCTCGCCGCGGTTCGCAGTCGGAAGATCGGCTTCATCTTCCAGCTTCATCACCTCATGCCGCAGTGCAGCGTGCTCGAAAACGTGCTCCTGCCCACGCTCGCCCTCGCGCAGCCGCCCGCCGATGCACGTCAACGGGCAGAGCAATTGCTCTCTCAGGTTGGTTTGCAGGACCGCATGGCCTGGAAGCCGGCTCAACTCTCCGGCGGCGAACGTCAGCGTGTGGCCGTGGTGCGTGCTCTCATCAATCAACCGCGCCTCATCCTTGCCGATGAACCCACCGGAGCACTCGACGAAAAAAACGCCGAAGCCCTCACCACCCTGCTGCTCGACCTGCAAAAGACCACCGGCACCACCTTGGTCATGGTGACGCATCATCCGGCCCAGGCCGCGAGGATGTCCCGCGTGCTCAAAATTCACGAGGGGCAGCTTCAGTAGGCTCAGCGACGCCAGAGCCACCCGATCACCACGAGAAGAAGCGCTGCGATTCCCCAGACCCAAGGGCGTAGCCAGATGGGGCGTGCCGCAGGCTGCTGCGAATACTGCTTCACCGCCGCTTTCGGTGCGCTCAGCGGTGCGGCGGGACGTCTGGGCATCGGTGGCTTGCCCACCTGCGGGCCGACCGCAATGGGGATGGTGCTGGCCGTGGCATGGCGGGCAGGCTGGCTGACCGGCAGCATCACCGGGGCGGACACGATGACCGGCGTGACGGCTTGCGGTGGAGGTGAAAAAGGCGCGGATGGCTCAACGACCGCATCGCGGAACAGGAAGGTCTCACGAGCCACGCCGGCCTTTCGCGGGCGGGTTTCGGAATCGGTGACGATGAGGCTCATCACCCAGTCACACAGCCATTTCGGCACATGGGGAGCCACTTTGGAGAGCTCTGGCAAATCTCGACCAAGGTGCTTGGCCCGCAGTTCTTTAAGAGAGCGGGAGGCAAAGGCGGGGCGGCCTGCGAGGCTTTCGTAAAGCAGGCAGCCGAGCGAGTAAATGTCCGTGCGGCGGCGGGCAGGAGACTTCTGCCACTGCTCGGGTGCGGCGCAGCGGTAGGCGGCGATCTGCTGCTCTTCCTCTTTGCCCTGAGCGGCGAAGCCAATGCCGAAGCCTCCCAGGCGCACCTGCCACTCGGAGGCCTTCGCGCCAGTGATGCGCACGCACTCCGGCGTGAGCGTGCCGTGCACGATGGCCTGATCATGCACCACCTCCAGGGCGTCGAGAAGCTGGCTGGCGAGCACTTCAAACTCCTCCGCCGAAAGCGGCCCGCGCTGGAGCATCTCCGGCAGGGTCACACCCTCCAGCGGCCCGGGCATGAGAACGAAGAAGTCTTTCTCGTCGCTGCCCGCCTCGATGATGCGGTCCAGCCGCGGGCTTTCCAGCACGGCGAGCTGGGCAAACAAGGTGCGCAGGCCCTCGATCTCCGCAGGATCCGTTGTCTTGAAGCGGCGCTGGATGAAATCACTCTGCAAATGGCTGTCCCGCACGAGCTTGAGGGTGCTCGTGGTGGTTTCTTCCAAGGCTTTGAGGGTCTTGAAGCGGGATGGCATGCAGCGTGTACTC
>JBKCXA010000469.1:0-7934 GCA_046316935.1 Prosthecobacter sp. | reverse complement strand
TCTGCCAGGGCATCGAGAACTACAGCCGCCATCTCACCGGTCGCGAGCCGGGTGCCACGCCAGGCACGCTGCTCGATTTCTTCCCGGAGCCGCCGATTGTCTTCGTCGATGAAAGCCACGCCACCATCCCGCAGATCGGCGGCATGTATGAAGGCGACAAATCACGCAAAACCGTGCTTGTGGAGCATGGATTCCGTCTTCCCAGCGCCCTCGACAACCGACCGCTGCGCTTTGAGGAGTTCATGGGCAAGGTGGGGCAGCTTGTGTATGTCAGCGCCACGCCCGCCCGCTTTGAGATGGAAAACAGCGTCGTGGGCAACACGGGTTACATTCCGAACAAAAAGCCCGATGACGGCATTCCCGCCGCGCAGCCCGGCAAGGCTATTCGCGTCAGCGGAAGCAGCGAATCAGTCGAAAAGTTCGATGTCACCACGCCGAAGCGTCCGCTGGTCGTCGAGCAGATCATCCGGCCCACCGGCCTGCTCGATCCGATCATCACCATCAAGCCGCTGAAGGGCCAGATCGACGAAACGATCGAACTTTGCCGCCAGAGCATCGAGAAAGGCGAGCGTGTTTTGGTCACGACGCTGACGAAACGCACCGCGGAGGACCTCACGGACTATTTGCGCAATTTGAACCTCAAAGTGCGCTACCTGCACAGCGACATCGACGCCATCGAGCGTGTCGAAATCCTGCGCAGCCTGCGCAAAGGCGATTGCGATGTGCTGGTGGGCATCAATTTGCTCCGCGAAGGCCTCGATTTGCCGGAGGTGAGCCTCGTCTGCATCCTCGATGCCGATAAAGAAGGCTTCCTGCGCAGCGAGACCTCGCTCATCCAGACCGCGGGTCGTGCCGCGAGGCATGTTGCTGGTGAAGTCGTGCTCTTTGCGGATATTCAAACGCAGAGCATCCGCGGCCTCATCAACATCAGCACTTACCGCCGTCAGGTGCAGATCGACCATAATGAGAAGCACGGCATCACCCCGCAAACCGTGCGTCGCGCCGTGCAGGAGAGCCTGCACATCCTCGGCAAGGCCCGCGAGGTGGAGGAAAGTGTCGTCCGCGAAGGCGGTGGCGATTTCGCCGTCACCGAGACGATCCGCGAACTCGAACAAGAGATGGCCGAGGCCGCCATGAAGCTCGAATACGAACGTGCCGCCCTGCTGCGCGACCAGATCCGCGAGCTCAAAAAGCGTGTCGAAGGCACCGCCGGCGACCTGCCGCCGCGGCAGGAGGTGAAATATGGCAAGGCCAAGCGAGGTTCGGGAAAGAATCGTAAATCCTAAATCGCTTAAGTTCGCATGACACGTCGCTCTTTTCTTTTCGCCAGTGGTTCAGTTGCTCTGGCAGCGAATGCTCCTGCCAGACTGCGCATCGGTCAGATAGGCACCGAGCATGCCCACGCGGGTGGCAAGATGGAGGCGATGCGTTCGCTGGCCGATTTGTGGGAGGTAGTGGGTGTCACCGGGCCGAAAGGCTATGGTGGGGTGAAGTCGATGAGTGTCGAGGAATTGCTGGCGGTGCCTGAATTGAAAGCCGTGGCCGTGGAGACGACCTTGGAAGCCTCCTGCCCGATGGCTCTTCGATGCATCGAGGCCGGGAAGCATGTGCATCTCGACAAACCCGGTGCGGTGGACCACGCGGAGTTCAAGGCGATGCGCCTCGCGGCGGAACAAAAGGGTCTCACCGTGCAGATGGGCTACATGCTGCGCTACAACCCGGCCTTTGAACTGCTCTTCCAAGCCGTGCGTGATGGCTGGCTCGGCGAGATCACGGAGATCGACGCGGCCATGGGGAAGCTGGCCGACCCTGGCACACGAAAAAAGATCGGCGAGCTGGAGGGCGGCGGCTTGTTTGAGCTCGGCTGTCATGTGATCGACGCGGTGCTGACGATCCTCGGCAAGCCCTCGGCGGTCACTCCTTTCTCGACTCCGACCGGCGGCGATGGGGTGAAGGATAATCAAATGGCTGTGCTGCAATACGCGAAGGCCACGGCGGTGATCCGCTGCAATCACGCGGACCCGTTTGGCGGCCCGCGGAGGCGTTTCAATGTCACGGGCACGGAGGGAACATTCGAGATCGTGCCGCTGGAGAGCGGTCAGGTGACTCTTTCGCTCACGAAGGCCCGTGGCAGCTACAAGAAGGGCACGCAGAAAATCGAGCTGAAGGTGCCGAAAGGCCGCTATGACCTCGAATTCGTCGATCTGGCAAAGGTTGTCCGCGGCGAGAAAAAACTGGCCTGGGATGCTGCTCATGACATCGCCGTGCATGAGACGGTGCTGCGTGCGGCCGGAATCTGGAAATGATCATGGCCGCGCTTTCCATCACTGACCTTGCCTTTGCGTATCCGGGAGATGCGTTTCGGCTATCTGTGCCGGAATTGAAGGTCGAGGCCGGTTCGACCCTGGCCCTGGCCGGTGCCAGCGGGGGAGGCAAGAGCACGCTGCTGCGCCTGATGACCGGCCTGCTGCCTCCGGCACGCGGAGAGGTGATGCTGGATGGGCAAAACCTGTCGGCCATGTCGGTGGAACTCCTGCGGGCCTTTCGCTTGAGGCACATCGGGTTGGTGTTTCAGGACTTTGCCTTGCTGGACTACCTTACCGTCGAGGAGAACGTGCTCCTGCCGCATCAATTTGATCGTGAGACACTCGCCAAGGCGAGGGAGAACATGCCGGCGATGCTCGAGCGCCTGCAAATCGCCGCCTACCGTGGCAAGCGGGTGTCTCTGCTCTCCCAAGGGGAACGCCAGCGGGTGGCCATCGCGAGGTCGCTCGTGCATGAACCAAAGTTTTTGTTCGCCGATGAGCCGACCGCGTCGCTCGATCCGGCGCGCACCCGGATCGTGACCGATCTGCTCATTGAGGATGCCAGGAATCGGAAGAGCACGCTGGTGGTCGTCACCCATGACCAGGACATTCTGCCGCGCTTCGACGCGACGCGTCGCATGGACAGCTTCACGAGCTAGCCCGCATTTCTCTCACTGGTCGTGCTGTAGTCCGCCTCTGCGAGGCGGAAAGCCAGGTCACAGACCTGGCCTTCCTCAGCTCCATCACCGCGGGAAAAGCAGCCTGAAAAGCAGCCTGGCAAATAGTGCGGCGGAGACCGATCTACTCGAGGCGTAATATCAGCAAAATGAGCGTGGCATTCCCGCCGCCCCCTGCATGGTCATGACCAAGGCCGTGTGGCGTTCATGATGAATGCGTGGAAATCTCGTTCTGCTTCTCACCCTTCCAGCGTGTGGATGAATAGACCGGAGCGCAGCTTCGGCTCGAACCAGGTGCTCTTCGAGGGCATGATGGCATCCACATCGCTGATCGCCATGAGCTGATCGACGGTGGTGGGATCCATGGAGAAGGTCACGGTGTGCGCTTTGGCATTCACGAGCTTCTCCAACGGCGCGGTGACTCGGCCGTCGATCTGCTCGCTGCGCCGTATCAGCAAAACTCACGCCTCGGTGCCAAGGCGCGAAGAATCACCAGCCCTGCGACCTTGGCGGGAGATTGGATTTGCCGGGGCAAACCTGAAACCTAAAACTCAAAAGCTCCCGCTGAGACCTACTGGATGAAGTAGAACTGGCGGGTGTTCAGCACGGCCCAGAGGGCATCGCCTTTGTTGGTGACGGTGTTTTTGTCGATGATGCCAGCCAGCAGTTCGTGCTCCTCTGCGCTGGCTTTGCGGCTGAAGAGGGCGAGGTAGATGGTGTCGAT
Source organism: Prosthecobacter sp. (assembly GCA_046316935.1). Taxonomy (GTDB): domain Bacteria; phylum Verrucomicrobiota; class Verrucomicrobiia; order Verrucomicrobiales; family Verrucomicrobiaceae; genus Prosthecobacter. Next base: position 4,227 of record JBKCXA010000469.1, on the reverse strand, counting down.
CGTCTGCGCGGCGGTCTCCGTCTTGCGGATGGCGCGGGAGATCATCGTGTAGGGGTTCATGAGGTTGGTGAAGGTCTTGCCGTTCAACAACATGAGGGCCTGGCCGACGGTGGCGTCGTCGCTGGCGTTTTCGACGAGCTCGCGGTCGCTCTGGCCGAACTCGCGGAGGAAGTGGCCGTTCGGCGCGGGGCTGCGGATGTCGGCGGCGCGCATCATGTAGGCATCGCGGTAGTTTTCCCAGGCCTTCAGCGAGGCGAGTTCTTCCTTGGTGTCGGCCTTGAGGTTTTCGGCGTCGCGCTTGAGGCGGGTCTTTTGCTGCTCGGTGAGGCGGGCGCGGAGGCCGCGGTTGTAGATTTCGAGGGCTTCATCAAGGGAGAGGTCCTTGCCTTCCTTGCCCTTGATGGCGGTGGCGATCTCCTTGGCGAACTCGGGGTCTTTGACCTGCTCGTCGAGTTTTCCTTCGCGGGCGAGCTCGGCGAATTTTTTGAAGCCGGTGGTATAGACGATCTCCTCGGCGGCCTCGTCGATGGCGCGGCGCTGGTTGCTGACGACTTTCTTGGCGGCGCGGATGGCGTCCTCGTCCTTGTTCTTGGTGGCTTCGGCGAGCTGTTCCTGGGCCTTGCGCACGTCCTCGGCGAGCTGCTTCTGCTTCAAGGCGACGGCGGCGGTGGCTTTGGCGAGTTCCTGCGGGGTGAGGGCATTGAGGGCGCGGTCGAGCCATTCGATGCGGCGGATGGTGGTGTCGCGGTCGATCTGGGACTGGACGCTGGGGGTGTCGGCATTCGGTTTGTAGAGGGTGACCATGCTGTCCAAGATCTGCTAGGCGCTAATGCGGCGGAGGAGGGGGCCGGGGAAGTGGTAGAGCTCGCCGGGCTCGACGTCCTTCGCGTAGGCGGCGCGCTGGTAGGCGGCGCTGTTGTAAACGACGCGGAGGAAGGCCTTCATGTCGTAGTTCAGATCCTTCATGGTCTGCTCCAGGAAGGACATGAGGGCGGGATTGCTGGGCACGGTGGAATCGGTGATCTCATCGACGGGCTCGATGAGGCCGAGGCCCATGGCCTTTTTCCAGAGGCGGTTGGCGATGACGAGGGTGAAGCGCGGGTTGTCCCTGGAGGTCATCCAGGAGGCGTAGGAATCGACGGGCTTTTCGCCGCCTTTGACGATCTTGCCGTCCTTGGAGAAGGAGGCGGGGATGAAGGGGGCGACGACGGACTTGGGCTTGGCGTCGGAGTATTGGTAATCGTGGGGCAGGGCGAGGTCCTTTGAATCGGTGCGGTCGAGGACGGTGTTGTAGCGCAGGGGGCGGAGGATCTCGCTCATGGCCTTGCTCATGTCCTTGCGCTCGACGCCCTGGGGGATCATGGCGGCGATTTCCGCCGTGGCGGATGTTTTGGCCTTCTTGCCCTTGGTCTTGGCGGCTTTGTCACCATAACCGCCGCCGAAGATGCCGGCGAGGAGGGGATTGCTGAGGCCGTTCGTGCCGGTCATGCCGTAGGTATGGGCGGCCATCTGGTAGTAGTCCATCTGGGTCCACTTGTCGAAGGGGTGGTTGTGGCACTGGGCGCAGACCATGCTGGTGCCGAGGAAGACCTGGGTGGTGACGGCCATGTTATCGAGCGGCATGTTGTAATCCCGCAGGTAGAAGCCGACCGCTCCATTCTCATAGGTCTTGCCGTCGGCGGTGACCATCTCATGCACCATCTTGTCGTAGGGCATGTTGTCAGCGAGGGCCTTGCGGAGCCAGTTGTTGTAGGCGGCGCCGGCGGGCTGGCTGTTGCCCACGGCGAGCTGGGAACGCAGGCGGAGGATGTCGGACCAGTAGTTGAAGAAATTCTGCGCGTAGCCATCGGAGGCGAGGAGCTCGTCGATGAGCTTGGCCCGCTTGTCGGCGGCTTTGTCCGCGAGGAAATCGGTGGTCTCCTTGATGGTGGGGATGCGTCCGGCGATGTCGAGATACACGCGGCGGACGAAGACCTCGTCGCTGGCGGGGGCATTCGGCTGGATCTTTTCCTTGGCGAGCTTGGCGAGGACGAGTTCGTCGATTTTCGCGGCGGTGGCCTTCAGGTCCGGCGCGGCGCTGGAGAGGCCTGAAAGGGCAAAGACAGCCGCGAGGCTGAAAAGGGAGGTTTTCATGGGGTGAAAAGGGTTTTGGGGGTGTTGGCGGCGCGAAAACGATGCCACCTTGGGGCTCTTTCACGATGTGGAGGGTGATTTGTGCGGCGGGAGCATTCCCGGACGGAAAAAACTTTGACAAACCGGCCAGTCTCCCGTCAAAATCGCCGCCTCCTATGAAATTGATTTTCACGATCGCCCTTGCGGCTCTTGTCACCTCCTGCGCCCCCCTTTCGCCCAACACGACCATCGGTGGTCGCCAAGCCACGGGCGCTGATGCGTTCGCTCCCTACGGTGGTCAGGACGATGTCGGCAATGGCGGTAGCGTCTTCGGAGGCCTGAAGAACGCGGACGATCCAAATGCTGAATTCGTCAAGCGCTCCCGCGCCCGTTACGGCACGCTCTTCATGGCCGAAACTAAGCCCTGGATGGTGGGTAGCGTGCAGGAGCAGTATCCCAAGAAGTATGCCCTCCCCGGCTCCGGCTGGAAAGGCGGTCCTCCCCAGACGCCTGTCATGGACAACTACAGCATGGGCTCCGGCGGCCGTCCTTCCGCCACGAAGTAATTTTCCTTTTTCCCATTTCACAGCGGGAGCGGTCCACAGGCCGCTCCCGTTCTTTTTGGTATGAGCACGGTTTTGAAGGTCATCTTTCTGGACGCGGCAGGGACTCTGATCACCCCGGTGGAGAGCGTGGGAGCCACCTATGCGCGGATCGCGGCGGAGCACGGTGTGACGGTCTCCGGCGAGGCGCTGAACCAGGCCTTTCGGGCGGTTTGGCGTGGCACACCCTCGCCGCTGCATCCGGAAGGCTGCCCACCGGTGGATGATGACCGCTCCTGGTGGCGTCAGGTGGCATCGGGGACATTCACGCAGGCTCTTGGTCGTCCGCTGGACGATGCGGTGATGGAGCCGTTGTTTAACCGGCTCTATGCACACTATGCGCAGGCCTCTGCGTGGCGGCTTTACGATGAAGTGCGACCTGCGCTCGAAGCGCTGGCGGGGCGTTTCCGGCTGATTGTGCTGTCAAACTTTGACCGGCGGTTGCTTTCGATTTTCGACGGGCATGGCCTGATGCCGTTGGTTGAGAAAATCATCCTCTCCAGCGAGGTGGGCGCGTCGAAGCCGCACCCGCGCATGTTTCAAGCGGCTCTGCAGGCCGCCGGGGTGCCCGCGAGCGAGTGCCTGCATGTCGGCGATGATCCGAAGTGCGACGTCGAAGGCGCGGAACTGGCGGGACTACGTTTTTTTGCCGTTCAACGTCCCGAAAACGGGCTCGACGCGCTCGTCCGGCTTCTCGATTTGGGCTGATCTTCCGGCTTGCGCACCGGGGAATCGCGTGTACATACGCGGCCCCTTCACCGGAATGCGCAGGTAGCTCAGCGGTAGAGCAGTTGGCTTTTAACCAATTGGTCGAGGGTTCGATCCCCTCCCTGCGTACTTTTTCTCCACGACACGACGCGTGCGAATGAGATCCAGCCAAGCCTCAGCGGGCCTTCACCGCCTTCGCGATGATCGTGCGGCCGACCAGCATCTCGTAGCTGTTCATGGCGCTGACGAGCGGCTCATTGGCCTCATCGAGCGTCTTGTAGCGGACGCGTTCACGACGCATGGCGAGGAAGCCGAAGAATTTGATGAGCGGGTAGAGCAGGAAAAGCTTGGGCAGCGAGGAACGCTGCACGCGGTCGATGTGCGGGCTGGCAGAGGGGAAGCCGGAATCGAGCAAGGCATGCGCCACATAGAACCACGAGACGGGATTGATGTGGCCGCCGGTCGAGTAGAGGGCGCTGTGCTTCACGGGCAACGGGCCGAAGAGGTTCCAGAATCCGAACCATAGGAAACGCAGGCGCGAATTGAGGTTCAGGATGTTCGGTGTGCTCAGGATGCACACGCCACCGGGCTTGAGCACCCGGTGGATCTCCCGCACCACCATGCGGAAGTCCTCGAGATGCTCGATGACCTCCGTGGCCGTCACGACATCGAACGTGGCATCGGGATAGGGCAGGGGCTGGTGGTTCAGATTGGCAATGTCCACCTTCTGGCCGGGGATCTGCATGAGCGTGTCCGTGTAGTCACAGGCGCTGGCTTCAACGGCGAGTTTCGATTTCACCTTGGC
>JBKCXA010000468.1:0-5202 GCA_046316935.1 Prosthecobacter sp. | reverse complement strand
CTCACGGGCCTGCGCGGCAAAGAAGCCGCGTTTGCCAAAACACTCGCCCAAACGCCTTCGGATGGCTCGAAGGCCGTCATCGGTGCTTTGGCCGAATTGATCGCCCTCGCCGGAAAAGCCGGTCCCATCGCCGAATTGCTCGATCTGGCCTCCAACTCGCCCGAAAACCGCGACACCATCCTCAAAGGCCTCGCCAAGACCGACAGCAAGTCCAAGACCGTGAAGCTCGTCTGGCTCGAACAATCCCCACCGAAGCTCAAACTGCCTGCCGACCTCGATAAACGCCTCGTCTGGCCCGGCAAACCCGGCGCCCCCGCTCCGCCCATCATCAAACCGCTCAGCGCTGAGCAGACCGCCCTCTTTGAAAAAGGGAAAACCATCTACGCCACGCTCTGCGCCGCCTGCCATCAGCCGCACGGCTTCGGTCTTGATGGCCTCGCCCCGCCGCTCGTCGATAGCGAATGGGTTCTCGGCAAAACCGACGTGCTCGCCCGCATCGTCATGCACGGCCTCGCCGGCCCCGTGAAGGTCAGCGGCCGCACCTACAACCTCGCCATGCCGCCGCTGCCCCAACTCACCGATGAAGACATCGCCGGCGTGCTCACCTACATCCGCCGCGAGTGGGAACACACCGCCAGCGCCGTCGAAACCAAAACCGTCACCAGCATTCGCGAACAGGAGAAAGGCCGCATGATGATGTGGACGGAGACGGAGCTGAAGAATCTGGGGAAGAAGAAGTGACATGGACTGCGGCAGCCTGCTGCCGCTTTCCTGAGGCAGCCCTGCTGCCGCCGAAGGCTTTTGGTGATCGTGAAGGCGCTGCGGCTCACGCCTACGCGAGAGCGGTGAAAGTTTGCGAAAGGTCGTTGGGCCACTCGACGGCCAGCAGGCTGGCCTCCCAAAAGCGGCAGCAGGCTGCCGCAGTCCAAGGAGCCTTCGGCTCAGAATTGGGTAATGTTTCGTCACTTCGACGGCACTTCGGAGCCTGCCATCGGAACGAAATGGATCTTCAGTCTCTTCACCGTTCTCTCGGCCACTGCCGCCGAGCCCGTCCGCATCGGCAAAGAGCATCCGCGTTTCCTCGAAGACCATCTCATCGAGCAAGGCTTCACGCGTTCGATCAACCTCACTGCACAAACAAGAACTGCTGCCCGTTGAGCAGGGCGAAGACGATGTCCTCGGTGCTCGCGTCCTTGAGGCGGGCTTTCTCGGCGGCGGTGGGCTGGCGGGTCAAAAGGGCGAGGTAGATGGCTTCGACGCGGTCGGACTCGTCGCGGAGGTCGAGCATGAGGGCGTTCCAGGGATCGAGCACGCGGGGGATGAGGCTGCTGTTCATCATTTGCAGGGCCTGCGTGATGGAGGCGTCGGCGCTGGCGTTTTCGATGACTTCACGGTCGCTCTGGCCGAACTCGCGCAGAAAATGACCGCCAGGCGCGGGTTGATCGAGTTCCGAGGCACGCAGGTAGGTGGTGTACATGCTGAGGCGGTTTTTGATGAAGGCATCGCGTGAGGCCTCGGGGATGGCCCGGCGCTGCATTTCGGGGGCGAGGAGGTCCTGCCACTTGGTGGCGTCGCGATGCTCGGCTCCGATTTTTTCCAGCAGGTCGCCACCGCGAAGACCGGCATCGGGTCCATCGAGATGGGCGACGGGACGTTTTTCTTTCGCCGCGAGTTTTTGAGCCGCAGGACGGATGAGATGCGCGCTCACGGCATCACGCTGGTTGTTTTCCACGGTCGTCATTTGCAGACCGATCTGCTTCGCGAGTGCCTTGTCATCAGCGGCGCGGGCGGCCTCCAGTTCCTTTTGCAGGCGCTGGGCGGTCTGTGCGTTGCGCACATAGGTGGCGGCGGCGGCTTTGACGCCTTCAAAGATCTCGCTGCTGCTCATGAGGCGCTGCGAGAGGATGGTGTCACGGGCGATGGCGCGGCTTCTCCGCAGGTAGTCGTGCATGACGCGGTTCGGCAGATCAGGCTCGGGATTGATGAGCGTGACGAGGCTGTCCCAGGCCTGCTCGGCGGTCATGCGGCGCAAAACGGGGCCGGTAAAGTGACTGCTGTCACCGGCGGCGATCTCTCCGCGCACGCACTGCGACTGATAAGCGCGGGTGTGCAGCAACACGCGCAAAAAGGCCTTCATGTCATAGCGCAGCGCCTTCATCTGGCTCTCCAGTTCGCGTTGCAGCGCGGGAATGACGGGCGTGGAGCTGTCCATGATCTCATCGAGCGGCTCGATGTTTGCCAGGCCGAAAAGCCGCTTCCACAGGCGGTTCACGATCACCGTGGTGAAGCGCGGATTCTCCGGGGAGGTGGCCCAGGCCGCGAAGGCATCGAGATGGCCCTCGCCCGTGGCTGCTGGCGGTGCTTTGCCGAACATGACGGCTGGTTTGATCGCCTCATGCGGCTTGCCGTCGTTGTATTGATAGTCGTGCGGGAGTTTCAGCGGCAGGCCGGTCCACACCATGCCCGCGTAGGTCTGCGGGCTGAGCGCATTTTCGATGGTGACGCCCATTTTGGGCCGCTCCGGGCCTTTGTAAGGCCCCACGAGGTCCAAGGCGGCACGAAAGAGAGGAATCTTCTTCCAGTGGCTGAACTCGTTGCCATGCGTGAAGGCCGCCATCTGGTAAAAATCCATCTGCGACCATTTATCGAAGGGGTGATTGTGACACTGGGCGCACTCGATGCGTGTGCCGAGAAAGATGCGCGTGAGGTTGGCGAGGTTGTCCAGCGGCATGCCCGTGTCGCGCAGGTAGAAGGCGGTGCCAGGTGCGTTGAAGATGTCGCCACGTGCGGAGAGCATCTCGCGCACCCATTGGTCGTAGGGCTTGTTGCTGCGGAGCGCCTCGCGGATGAGATCACAAAAGACCGCGTGATGCCCGCGTCGTGTGAGCTGGGACTGCGCCCGGAGCACATCGGCCCAGTAGTTGAACCAATGCAGCGCATAGCCATCGCTGGCGAGCAGGCGGTCGATGAGCCGCGCTCGCTTATCCGCACTCGAATCGGCCAAAAACGCGCGAGCCTCCTCCAGTGTCGGGATTCGTCCGATCACATCCAGATACACGCGACGCAGAAAAACCTCGTCCGAGGCCGGAGCATTCGGTGACAGCCCCTTCTCCTGCCAATGACGCTCCAAAAGGGCATCGATGCGCGAGGCCGCCTCATCCGCGTAAAGCGAGACAAAAGACAGAAGCAGGAAAAAGAGGCCTAAACGCATGGAGGCGCTCTAAACGGCGTGATCGCAGTCATGGTTTCAGCACGGACAAGAGTGGCTGGGGGTCCTGCGTTTGTTCGGCCGCATGCGCTTCCTCTATCTCCTTCTCGCCACCACCGCTGCTGCGCAGGTCATGCCTGCGCCGGACATCGCGTCGATTCCGCGGCTGCCATGTGTGACGACGGGTTTTGGCAACACACTCATTCGCGGCAACAGCTTTGCCGACAAGTCGCAGACGTGGATGCAGCTCTACACGGCGGACATGGCGGTGAGCGCGGAGGGCTTTGTGTTTCTCACGACGAAGTGGGAGGAGGGCCTGCGGGCGGCGGGCATCTACAAAGATGGCGATGCGCTGCCGGAGATGACCGGCCTCGGAGTGAACTCGGGCGAGGCCGTGGCGGTGAGCGAGCACTTCGCGGCCTATGCGCGTGAGGTGAAGACCAAGGACGGCCCGGTGATGACGCTTGTGCTCTTTGAAAGGCCCGCTGGCAAGGCGCTCGACAGTGCGAAGCAGCGCACCGCCTATCTGCCGGAGCAGAAGAGCAGCATCACCGGCCTCGCCATCGACGAGGCGCGGGATCGCGTCTATTTCGCGGATGACGAAGGCGTGCGAGCGCTGTCGTTGAGGACGCTGAAGCCGCTCGACTTCCACATCGCGTTGGAGCGTGCGGGCAAAATGCTCGTGGATGAAAACGGGGCGCTGTGGGTCATTCAGCGGGCTACTTCCGCCTACGCACACACGCCGCTGCAAGGCGAGGTCTTTGGCAGCGAAGCCATCGACGCGGAGCACGGCCTCGAGCATGCCGTGAGCAGCTCGGACAAGATCAAATACATCGCCAAGGACACGTCGGGCGCGTTTGTCGGCCTCGATTTCGGCAAAGCCGTGGCCGTCTCCCGATTCAGCCTCATGGGCGACAGCGCGAAGGCGGACTTCCGGCAGTTGAAGGTGCAAACGAGCGCCGCTGGCCGCGACGGCCCGTGGGCGGATGTCGCCACGCCACTCGACAAGCTCTACAACTACCCGGAGGAGTTTGTGACGCTCGATGCCTCGCAGCCCATCCGCGCCATTCGCGTCCTCGCACCCGATTTGACCATGTGCCGCATGGCTGCGTATGCACCGCCACAGATGATCGCGGGCCGTGTGTTGAAGTATGAAGGCGCGGAGCTCAAAGCGAGCCTCAACGACATCACGCAGCCGATGGACATCGCCATCGATCCGCGCACGAAAAGGCTCTTCGTGGCCGATGGAGGCCCGGAGCATCAAATTCACGGCTTTTCCGATCAAAACGGCCAGATGAAGCACGAAGTGAGTTTCGGCGAAAAAGGCGGATGGAGGTCGCAAATGGGCAAAATCGGCCCGCAGAGCTTCGAAAACATCCGTGGCATCGGTTTTGATGCGCAGGGCTGTCTTTATCTGTGCGATGTCGGCATGGCCGGCATGTGCCAGAGCCGCCTGCATGCCTTCACGCCGGAATTCGAGCCAAAGTGGAGCCTGCACGGCACCAGCTTCCTCGACAGCGTGGATGCCGATCCGCAATCGCCACGCGATGTCTTCTCCAGCTTCAATCACTACCGCGACGAAGAGTGGATCGCCAGCACGCTCGACCGTGCCCGATTCCCCGATGATCCACGTTCGAACGGCAGCGCGCTCGTCTATGGCGTGCGTCGCTGGTTCGGGAAGAAGTTCCTCATCACCACCACGCAGCATGGCAATCCCATGTGCGCCTTCCGTTTTGAAGACGGCGACGACACCGCCATCCCCTGCGCACTCATCGCACCGCGCCACACCGCGAAAATCTCGCCACCGCACCAGCCGCTGGGCTTTGGCAGCTTCATCTGGACGGATGACAACGGCGACGGCCAGTTCGATGCCGCTGAATACGCCAAAGCGCTGCGTGACGACAGCGACACCGCGTTTCAAAACATCGACGAGCAGGGCAACTACGCCTTCATCACCCGCATCAAAGGCACGCGCCATCTGCGCAAACTCGCAC
>JBKCXA010000467.1:0-6694 GCA_046316935.1 Prosthecobacter sp. | reverse complement strand
CGCTCGTAGCCGTAGGTGTAGATCGGGTTCAGGTAGGTGAAGAGCACGAGCGGGATCTGGCTCTTCGTGCGCAGCTTGCGGATCATTTCGATCACGCCCGGTGTGGAAGCTCCGGCCTTCAGCGCACGGTCCGCCGCCATTTGATTCACCACGCCATCGGCCAGCGGATCGGAGAAAGGCACGCCCAGCTCCACCACGTCCACCCCGGCACGCTCCAAGCCCAGCACGATGTCGATCGTGGCATCGAGCGTGGGATCACCCGCGCACACATAGGCCACGAAGGCTTTTTTCTTCGCGTCACGGAGGGCGGCAAAACGGGCGTCGATGCGGTTGGCGGGGGCTGGCATGGGGCGGGCCGTTTAGCATGGGGATCGCCCCCTGTCGAGCCGAGAGCCACACGGGCGGCTCATCGACGCCCCTCATGCCGTCCATGAACAAAATCCCCTTTGCGCAGGCCCGGCGGGCAGGTATGGACCCCGCCCCAAACTATGAGCAAAAAAAGTGACTTCGGACTCATCGGCCTCGCCGTGATGGGCCAAAACCTCGTTCTCAACGTCGAAAGCCGCGGCTTCCAGGTCAGCGTCTATAACCGCACCACCAGCGTCACCGACGAATTCGTCGCCAAGCACCCCGGCAAGGCCCTCGTCGGCACCAAGACCCTCGAAGAATTCGTCCAGAGCCTCGCCCTGCCGCGCAAAATCCACATCATGGTGAAATCCACCGCCGTGAAGGACAGCGACCGCGACGCCGTGGACGCCGTGATCGAGCAGCTCATCCCGCTTTTGGACAAAGGCGACATCGTCATCGACGGCGGCAACAGCTTCTACCAGACCACCGAGCGTCGCGACGCCTACCTCGCCGAAAAAGGCCTCCGCTTCATCGGCGCAGGCGTCTCCGGCGGTGAAGAAGGTGCTCGCAAAGGCCCCTCCATCATGCCCGGCGGCCCTGCTTCCACCTGGGAAGTGATGAAGCCCATCTTTGAATCCATCGCCGCGAAGGTCGATGGCGAGCCCTGCGTCATCCACATCGGCCCCGGCGGTGCTGGTCACTACGTGAAGATGATCCACAACGGCATCGAATACGGCGACATGCAGCTCATCTGCGAAGCCTACAACATCTTCAAGCACGCCGGCTTCACCACCGACGAGATGGCGGCCATCTTCAACGAGTGGAACGAGGGCGACCTCCTCAGCTACCTCATCCAGATCTCCGGCAAGGCTTTGGAGCAAAAAGACCCCGAAACCGGCAAGCCCGTCGTCGAACTCATCGTCGATAAAGCCGGCCAGAAAGGCACCGGCCAGTGGACCCTGCTCAACGCCGCCGAAAACGCTGTCGTCATCAGCACCATCAACGCCGCCGTCGAGGCCCGCATCCTCTCCAGCCAGAAGAAGCAACGCGTCGCCGCCAGCACCCAGCTCACCGGCCCGACCGTCAACATCACCACCGACAAGAAGGAACTGGTCAAGAAGGTCCACGACGCCCTCTACGCCTCCAAGATCATCAGCTACGCCCAGGGTCTCGATTTGATCAAAACCATGGGTGAGAAGAAGCAATGGGGCCTCGACCTCGGCCGCATCGCCGCCATCTGGCGCGGCGGTTGCATCATCCGCGCCCGCTTCCTCAACCGCATCACCGACGCCTACCGCACCAACCCGCAGCTCGCGAATCTCATGCTCGACCCGTTCTTCAAAGACGTGCTCAGCAAGACCCAGCAAAGCTGGCGCGAAGTGGTGAGCATCGCCACCCTCACCGGCATCCCAGTTCCTGCGTTCTCTGCCTCCCTCGGCTACTACGACAGCTACCGCGCCGCCCGCCTCCCTGCCAACCTCCTCCAGGCCCAACGCGACTTCTTCGGCGCCCATACCTACGAGCGCACCGACAAGCCCGAAGGGCAGTTCTTCCACACCGAGTGGCCTGAGGTGATCGGCTAATGTGGTTCAGCCCTCCGGGCTGATCAGATGAGTCCAGAGGACTCAAACACACTTTCAATGGAGGCTGAGGCAACTCAGCCGCTTTTTTCATGCTCAGCTCAGGGCTTCAATCTCTTTTTCGATCTGCTGTGGCGTTTTGCCCATCGCCTCCAAAAGCAGTCGGTAGTTGTTGGTAAACTTGGCAAGTTCCGGATGCGGATGACCTGTCGCCTTGAGGAAGCTCCTGAGAATCACAACGGCTCGGCGCATGAGCGGCTCAGCCTCCGCCAGCCGGTTCGTGGCTTGCAGCAGTTGCGCGAGGTTGTTGAGCAGAATGGCAACGTCGGCATGGTCTGGTCCAAAGCCCTTTTCATCAATGGCGAGAGCGCGGCGCATGAGCGGCTCAGCCTCGGCCATCCGGTTCGTGGCTTGCAGCAGGACCGCATAGTCATTGAGTGCCCATGAGAGTAGTGTCGGCGCATGCGCTTCTGCCTCTTCGACCGCATGACGACTCTGGGTTTCAGCCTCTGACCAGTGAGCCAGATCCCTGTGAATCCTTCCAATCTTTAACCGCAACCGCACACGATCTTCTCCTGGAGGAACCTCTTCGAGATGGGCCTCGAGAAAGGCTAGCTTGGCTTTCGAGTAGGCAAATGGAGTGAAAGCATTGCCCATCTCCCGCATCTTCCGAACGAAGGCTTCGAGATTTCCGCTGCGGTGCTCATCCCAGAGTGTGATGAGGTCTTGGATCTCCGTGAGGTAGTCTGGATAATCGTCCGCAGCGGCGCTGCGGACAATCCAGCCGCCTACGTGGTCCAAGGGCTCATCGGCAGCTTCTCGAAGCACGTTCTTGGCATCGGATTCACGACCGCCACGGCTGTAGGCCGTCGCAAGAACCATTTTGGACCGTGCACGCTCCATCGACGTGCCGATCTCACTCAGCGTGTCGAGCGCGGCGAGTGCGTTGGCACGTTTTTCCTGCTTTCCGGCATCTTCGAGCAGTTCGGCACGCTTCTTTTCACGGGCAAGGTAGCTGGGATAAAAGGTGGAGAAGAAATCGAGAAGGAAGGGCTGCCGCTCACGGGCACCGCGAGAGACGTTCATGTAGAGCCAGAGGTCGAAAAGGCCCTCACTAATGGTGTAGCGGCGCACCCGCTTGTCCTGCGGATGCGGGCTGGAACGCACGAGGCGCTGGTCCGCGAGGCGTCCGAGCAGGGTGGACACCTGCGAGGCCTTCATGCGCATGCGTTTGGCGATGCTGGCAGGCGTTTTGTCCTGATCCCGCATGGTGGCCATCGTTTCGAGCACGGCGCACTCCTGCGAGCCGCTGATGGCTTTCAGCCGGTCCTGGAAGAAAGGCGTGATGCGATCCATGAGGATACGGAACTGCTCCTTCACTTCGATGACGGAGTCCTTGGCGATCAAATCGGCCAGCATCACGGTCAGGCGCGGACTGCCGCCGGTCATGCGATAAAGGGCCAGGATACGCGGATGAAGCTCCTCCCACTGGGCGATGAGGTCTTCCCGCTTTTCCCATTCCAGCGTTCGCCGCACAAGCTGCGTGGCCGCATCTTCCGTGAGATGCTCGAGATGCTGCACATCAAAGAAGTCGTAGAATGGCTCCTCGACGCTGGTGAGGCCGTCAAAGCTCTGTGTGGCCGTGCCGATGAGCAGACAGCCATTTTTCGACTCCATAAGGAACTTCCGCAGCGCGGCGATCTCACGTTTGTCCCTGATCTGCCGGGTGAATATCTCCCCCATGTTCTCCAGCATGATGACGAGCGTGCGTTTGTGCTGCTGGTTGGCTTTTCGTATCGCAGGCACGAGGGTGTCCACAATCTGGGCATCGCTCTCTTCCTCGCGGAGTTTTTGATGCAGAAGCCTCCACTCTGCTTCCTCCGGGCGGTTGTGTTCGAGGATTTCCACCACACCGAGCAGAAAGTCGGCAAACGACAGCGTGCGCAGGCTTTCCTCGGGGAAGCGGACAACCAGGTAGTGCTTCGCCAGTTCGTCATCCTGAGCGATCGCGTCCTCGATCAGAGAGAGCAGATGCGTCTTTCCCATGCCGCGCAGGCCGATGAACAGCGAATGATGCTTCGCCGTGCGCCCTGCATTTTTGCGCAGGGATTCGAGCACGTCGTCGAGCATCTCATGGCGTCCTACCGTGATGAAACGCCGGTGTTCGGGCGTCATCAGGCCGGTTCGGTAGAAGCCGAAGTGTGAAGTGCTGGTATTCTCACGCATAGTGTTTCCTCCACCAGGCTTTCATGATGCCGCTGGCGAAGCCGTAGCGCCCTTCGCTGACTTCCACGACATAGAAGTCATTCTCCAGATCACGCATGAGCTGGAGAAAAAGCCGCTTTCGCTCATGGGCAGGTGGGAGTTTGCCCGCTGCATAGACGCCCTCGGTGATCTGCATCAGCGTCGAGCGGCTCGCCCCTTCATCTTTGCCGCCCTTCTCAACTGTCTGGCAGAGATGATTGAGCACTTCGTGAGCCTGGCTGAGCGCAGGCTCCTCGTAATACTTGGCAAGGCGCGTGTAGTAGTGCTGGAGCTTGTCCTGCGCCGCAGTGCTGGTGACAAATCGGGCAAACTCAGCCTCCACGTCGGTGTTTTTGAGCTTGCGAGGCTTGTTGCGCCAGGAGCGATAAAGATCCTGCGTGAGCATTTGCAGAAAGAGAGGGATCGGACGTCCGAGCAACTCGCGTAGCCGTGCCGGAACTCTCTTTTCAAACTCCACTTTGCGGGCATCCAGCATGTCCCGCACGAAGCTCTCAATCTGCGGTTTGGCGAGGTCAGGTAGCGCCACATCCTTCAAGTCATTGATGCGATCCAACAGCGACATGCCATCGAGTGTCGAGGAAAGATTGATCGAGCCGCCCAGCAGCCAGTGAACGGAGTCTTTCTTCGGTATGGGATCGCAGCGTTTGTCGCGGAACCAAGACAAGAAGTCGCGCAGGAGCTTCGGGTCTTCCTGCTTCAGATTGATGAGCATGTCCGGCAGTTCATCGACAATGATGAGCACGGGACGCTTCAGTGACCGTAGCTGCCGAAACAGTGCCTCGCCGTGCTCGCGCCAGTGCTCGCGATAGTCCTTCACGTTCTCGCGGAACTTGGTCTTCACCTCACCATATTCGATTTCATCGACCTTCGGCAGCCATGAAGTCACCGTCTCCCAGCCTTTCACCAATGAATGGAAAAGGCTGGGGTGCTGGTCACGGAAGTTGTCGAGGATAGCGAGAAACAGGTCGGCCGGGTGAACGAGGTCTTGGACGTTTTCATAGATGACCGAGTAGCCATGTTGAGGCGAAGCCCGCAGATGCTCCATGACGATGGTTTTCCCACAACGACGTGGTGCCTTCAGTAGAATGTGGTGAGTCCGAATCGCCTCCCAAAGATCACGAATGAACTCGTCACGAAAGCGCAGGTCCTCGGCGGGAACGACTGAACCGACATAGAAGTCTGGAGCGGCAGGGGCGGGCTTGTAGGTATTCACGCCTCGAATAATAGCCAACAAAATAGTTGTGCAACAATTTGGTTGGTCAATTTTGGAACTGGGAAATTGAGGTCACAGTCCCAACCGACGGACTATCGTGCCTTGTAATTCCTCGCCAACTCGCGTGTTTTGTTGCCATGAAATTCCTCTGCCTGCTGAGCCTTCTACTGCCCGTCACTCTGTGCGGCGCACACAAACCGACCTTCAGCTTTCCCGGTTTGAAGCAGGACATTGAGTTCGCGAAGGCGGGCGAGGTGTCGCTGACGCTCGACGCTTTCGTGCCGGAGGGCGAGGGGCCGTTTGCGACGTGCATTTTGGTGCATGGCGGCGGGTTCACGAAGGGGGACAAGCATTCGTTCATCACGCCGCTGTTTGAGCCGTTGGCGACGGCGGGCTTCACGTGGTTCACGATCAATTACCGGCTCGCGCCGCAGCATCGCTGGCCGGCCTGCGCGGACGATGTGGCATCGGCGATCCGGTGGGTGAAGGCGCATGCGGCGGAATACAAAGTCGATGTGAGCCGCATCGCGCTCATCGGCGAATCCGCGGGCGGGCATCTCGTGTCGTGGGCCAGTGTCACGGGCGTGGGCGACACGCGGGTGGCGGCGGTGGTGCCGTTTTATCCGCCGCAGGACCTCGTGACGCATGTGAAGCGTCGCAACGAGCTCCGCGGCCTCGGCGACCTCATCGGCAGCCACGAGATGAGCGAGGCGAACTTCGCCAAACTGGCCGAGATGTCGCCCATCACGCATGTGAAGGCCGGTTTGCCGCCCTTTCTCCAAATCCACGGCGATGCCGACACGACGGTGGCGCACGAGCAGAGCGTGATGTTCAACGGCCTCCACTTCGACGCGATGTACAGTCGCTGGCTCGTCACGAAGGACGAGGAGGCACGCGTGAAGGCACGGAAGCTCGTCGCGGGCTTGTTGAAGCTATCGAGCGTCGGCGAGACGCCCGGCTTCATCGCGCAGGTGAAGGTGCTCGACAGCCATGGCTGGAAGGTGCCCACCAACGGCCCGCCATCGAGCTATCGCGGTGATTTTGCCAAACCGACCTGGGAAGCCGTGCCGCGGTTGCTGGAGAGGTGAGGGCAAAACACGAGTTAGAAAGCGCGTGTCACCACGTTCACCGCGCCGCCATGCGCTGTCTCGTCCTCTTCTTTGCCCTCTGCTCGTCACTCATCGCGGCGGAGAAGCCGAATGTGCTGCTCATCATGGCGGACGATCTGCGGGACTTTGGCGGAGCGTTCACGAAGGAGGTCGTGAAGACGCCGAACCTCGACCGGTTG
>JBKCXA010000466.1:0-5816 GCA_046316935.1 Prosthecobacter sp. | reverse complement strand
GCGGTGGTGTTTCTCGTCACCCTCGCCGCCACCTGCATGATGCCGCTGCATGTGGCCATTTTCCTCGGTGTGGCCGTCTCCGTCATTCTTTACCTTCGCAAAGCCAGCCAACCTCAACTCGTCGAATACTCCTTCAACGAGGAAGGCAACCTCGCCGAGGCCAGCAAAGGCCGCCAGCATCCCTCCATCTCCATCGTCCACGTCGAGGGCGAACTCTTCTTCGGTGCTGCCGAGCTCTTCCGCACGCAGGTCCAGCGCACCTTTGCCGATCCCAATCTGCGCATCATCATCCTCCGCCTCAAAAACGCCCGACATCTCGACGCCACCAGCGTTTTGGCGCTCGAAGAACTCCTTCGCGTGCTCCGTGCCGATGACCGCCACCTCATCATCAGTGGTGCGAGCAAGGATGTGTATCGCGTGCTGAAAAACTCCGGCCTCGTCGATGTCGTCGGGCGCGACAACATCTTCCTCGCCAGCCCCGCGAACCCCAATCTCTCCACCCGCAGCGCCCTCAAACGCGCCCAGGACATCCTCGGCATCAAAGACGCCGACGTGCGCATCTACTTCGACCCCACCAAGCAGGCGAAACCGTGAACCGGCGTTGCAAGCAAACCGTTTCGCCCTAGTTTCACCCCATGCCTGCCGTCAGCACACGCCCCACAACTCTTCCATCCCGCCTTTTGCGAGAACTCGCCAGCCTTCCATGGGAGTCGCTGGATCGTTTGATGCCGAAAATCGAAGCACTTCGTCTTCGAAAGCATCCTAGCGTTCTGCCTTCGCGAGAGGCTTCGTTGCTCAAACAGGTCCAGCGTGGCCTTCCCGCCCGGCTCCGCAACGAACTCGCCAGCCTCAACGCCCGCAAGGACAACGGCAGCCTCACGTCCGAAGACCGGAAACGCCTTTCAAGTCTCGTCTCAGAGATTGACTCGCACCAAGCAAGGCATGTTCAGGCCTTGATCGCTCTCGCCACCATCCGCCGCACCACCGTGCCCGCACTTGCTCGGCAGCTCCGAAGAAGAGCTCGCCCTCGACGTGGACGATGGAGATGGATGGATGCTGGCGGCCTTTGCTGGCCTCGGCGAGGTTTCCTTCTTCATTGAAAGAGTATTCGACGAGTTGAGGCCGGCTGGCTTTGCGAAGGTAGAGAATGACGGAGACGGCCACGCCGAGGAAAATGGCCACATGCAGCGGCATCATGCAGGTGGCGGCGAGGGTGACGAGAAACACCACCGCATCCGAATTCGTGGCCTGCATGCAGATGCGGATGTGGCGGGCATTGAAGAGGGAGACGGCCACACAGATGACGAGCATGGCGAGCGCGGCACGCGGCACATGAGCGACGGCGGCACCGAGCGTGAGAGCGCCGCCAAGGCAAAAAAGACCGCTCCACATGCTGGCGATGACGGTGCGTGCTCCGCTGAGGTAGTTCAACGCGGAGCGGGTGAGTGAGCCGGAGGCGGGCATGCCGCTGAGGTAGGCGCAGGCGAGGTTTGCGGCACCAAGGCCGAGCATGTCCTGGTTTTGATCGACGCGATGACCACCGCGTCCGGCGAGGGTGCGGGACATGACGCTGGTCTCCATCGTGGCAAGGAAGGCGAGGGCCATGGCGAGGCCAAAGAGGCGACTGGAATCGGTGAGTGCTTCGGCGGAGACAAAATCAGGAAACACCGGTAGCAGCTCCCGCCATGAAAATGCGGCGTCTTTGAAGGTGGCGGCATGCACGCCAAAACCGGCCAGCAGCCAGAATACGAGCGAAACGGCCACCAGCGTGATGGAGAAGCCCGGCCAGCGTGGACGCCACTGCTTCAAGGCGAGATAAATGGCGAGGGTGGCACTGGCGCAGGCTACGCTGACCCAGTCCGAGGCAGGAATCGCACGCAGGACGCGGTAGATGTGGCCGGGCAGCGTGATGGCTGGTTGCATGCCCTGATTCAGTGCCTCGGCAGTGATGCCGAGGGCGGAGGGGAGCTGGCTGGCGGTGATGAGCAGCGCCGCGCCGGTGACGTAGGCGATGATGACGGTGCGGCTGATGTATTGAGTGAGGTCGGCAACGCGGAGAAAGGCTCCGGCGAGGAGCAGCGCCGCCGTCATGAAAACGAGCAGCGGCATGTGAGTGAGCCGGTCGAGCTGCGGATATGCGGCGAAGTAGGAGAAGATCATGAACGCGGTGGCGTTCGTGGGGCCGAGAATGGTGTGGCGTGAGCTGGAGAGCATCGGCCCGATGAGCGCGGCGATGGCGGAGCAGGTGATGCCATAGTGCAGTGGCAGCCCGGCGATGAGGGCGTAGGCCATGCCCTGCGGGATGGCGAGCATGGCGACGGTGGCTCCGGCTTTGAAATCGGCGGTGGCGGTGCGTTTTCCATAACCGAGGAAGGCGCGGCGTAGCGGAAAGGGATCGAGGGAGCTGTCTGACACGACGGCGCGTGCGAGCGAGATGATGCGCTGCGTGCCGTGAAGCACGTTTTGCAGCCAGACGCGGGGGGTAAAGGTCAAATCACAGCCTCCAGGGTTTCGAGATCGTGCATGTTAGGCCGTGTTTCATGCGCACAAGCTGGAAGTGCGGCATGCAGCCTCATTTCACCTCTCGCCAGAGCCAGCGCAAAGCCTCGGGCAGGGCAGGGGCCATTCCTTTGCTGCCGTGGAAGCATTGGTTCCAGTCGATGCGAAAGTCGTAGTTCATGTATTTGAGCGCGGCGGCCATCTGCTTGTTGGCGAGCGGCCAGTTGCCGAAGGGATTGTCGAGGTCGTTTTCGCCATCGAGCAAGTACACGCGGATGGGTTTTCGCTCGGTGATTCGGATCAGCGAGGGATAAACATGCCCGCCACGCAGATCGACGAAGGAACCGACCCAGGAGAGCACTTTGCCGAATTTTTCAGGCCGTTCCCAGGCGGCGGTGAAGGCGCAGATGCCGCCTGAAGAGCCACCGGCAATGGCGCGGGCATCTGGTGAGGCGCGGAGCTTCACGGCGTGGCGTTTTTCCACCTCGGGGATGATTTCTTCGAGAAGGAAGCGCCCATAGGCATCGCCGAGGGAGTCATACTCGAAGCTGCGGTTCGCCGCCTTGTCACCGGGCTTTTGCTTGGGCTTGCGGCCGGGGTCGATGAAGATGCCCACGGTGCGCGGCATGGCCTTTTGGTGGATGAGATTGTCAAAAACGACGGGCACGCGGAGAGAGCCGGTGGGGTCGGCATGACGGCTGCCATCCTGCCAGACCATGAGGCAGGTCTCCTCGCCGGGCTGATGGCCGGCGGGTAGATAGACGGTGATATCCCGCACGGTGTCGGGGAAAACTTTGCTGTCCTTCCACTCGAACTTCTCGAGCTTGCCCTGGGGCACGCCGGGCTGCGGCTGGCTGTCGGCGGTGTAGGCGAAGTGCTCGATGCGAGCGCTGCCGGCCATGCGCGGCATGCCGCCGACCTCGATGCGGTAGTTCAAGTTGGTGAAGTTCGGCAGTTCACGAGCCAGCACCTGCACGCCGTCATCACCAAGCCGGATCATTTCTCCGATGAGGGTGCCGTCCTCCCGCACGACGCTTGCGGGTTTTGGGTCCATGGTGGCCCAGAGAACGGTGGTTTCCTCGATTTTCGCCGCAGCGCGGCCCTGGGCGAGGTTCTTGAGGCCAAAGGCACGCGTCACTGCGTCGTGGAGCGCCTTTTGATCGTCGGACGAGGCATGGGAGATGCCATCGAGAGTCTTGAGCACTGTTTTGGGAGAGAGCCACCCACCTCCGGCTTTCGGCTTGTCCTGCCCAGGCAGGGAGAGAGGGGATAAAAGCAAGCAGGAGAGCAGGAGCGCGGACGGTCGCATGATGAGGCGTCGTAAACGCCGCTTTCATGCCGAGTTATCGCCTGCTTTGCCGGTCCCTCAGAGGGATGCGGTCAGCGGCTGGCGCTTCGCGGGCACGCCGGCGGCGCGGATCTGCGTCTGGATGCTGTTGAGCATCTGGCGAACATGCGGCCAGCGGGTGCGGTCCTTCATGAGCTGGGCGCTGCGCTCGTAGGAGCCCCATTGCAGGACTTTGATGTCCACATGGCGCACGCCCCACTCGTCCATCATGCCGCGGCTGGGCTTGTAGAGGTCGATCGTGCCGGTGCCGACGAGGGCGCTGCCGTAGTCATCGACCTCGTAGATCACTCCGGGCTCGCTGGCGATGCAGAAGCGGGTGCCGACCGGGAAGCGGGACCAGTCCGCCGCCGCGCTGCGGACCATGCCATACTTCAAATTGGTGCCGATGGCGTTTTTCACTCCATAAACGATGTGGTCGCTTTCCGAGTGGGTGTAGGCGGTGGTCCGGACCCGCATGCTGGGGCTCAGCCGGTTCACCGAGGCCAGCATGAGAGGCGGTTTGGTGAACTCGGTCTTCGGGGCGTCGATGACGAAGGTGTAGCCTTTGACCTGCTTCGGGCGGAAAGGCACGGTCGTGGCTAGAGCCTTGCGCACCTCATAGCGAACGCCGGATTGCAGGGGAGGGGACTTTTTCACATCCGGGGTGTTCCGGAAGGCAAAAAGACCGCCCGGGGGGCGAGCACAGGACGACATGAGGGCCGCGACGAAGGCAGCGGTGCCAAAATGAATCAAAGACGAGTTACACATGGCTGAGTATTTTCTTAATTGAAAGAATTTTAATAAAAAATTCAGAGATCCGCAATATAAAAAATATAATTCATATGAATTTAATGGTTTGAGAAGGTTTGGGGTGGCCAAACATTCAAAAAAGTTCCCGAGTGCCGATAGTGGCAGGCTTTGAGCCTTCTCCTCGACCTCACTCCACCGCGAACAGCGCCTGGATGTCGCTCTGGGTGAGCTGAAGCTTGTCAGTGCGGCCGGTGAGCAATCCCTCGACGAGCGCGGCCTTTTTTTGCTGCATCGCCACCACGCGTTCCTCGATGGTGCCTTCGCAGATGAGCTTGTGGACGAAAACGGGCTTCGTCTGGCCGATGCGGTGCGCACGGTCGCTCGCCTGGGCCTCGGCGGCGGGATTCCACCACGGGTCGTAATGAATCACGGTGTCCGCGGCGGTGAGATTGAGGCCCGCGCCGCCGGCTTTGAGGCTGATGAGGAAAACGGGCACGTTTCCGGTCTGGAACTCGCGGATCGGTGTCTCGCGGTCCTTCGTGCTGCCGGTGAGTTTCACAAAGTGAGTGCCGTCCTTCTTCAAACGAGCCTCGATGAGCGCCAGCATCTCGGTGAATTGCGAAAAGATGAGGATGCGACGGCCTTCTTCGATCAACTCGGGCAGCATCTCGTCCATCAAGTAGGCCGTTTTGGCAGATTCCTCGACGTTTTGCGCGGTTTCTTGTTTGAGCAGCTTCGGATGGCAGCAGACCTGCCGCAGTTTCAGCAGCGCATCGAGCACGACGATCTGCGAGCGGTCGAGGCCGTTCACGGCGATGGCTTCGCGCACGCGTTTGTCCATCGCGGCGCGGATCGTCTCATACAAATCGGTCTGTTCTTTGCCGAGCGTGATGTTGTGGAGAATCTCGGTCTTCGGCGGCAGTTCCTTGGCCACGGCGTCCTTCGTGCGGCGCAGCATGAGGGGCTGGATGCGGGTGCTGAGCTGCTTTTGGCGATCTGCATCGGCATCGCGCTCAATGGGATTGCGGTAGTGCTGACGAAACGTGTCCGCATCGCTCAACAAACCGGGCATGAGGAAGTGAAAGAGGCTCCACAGCTCGCCGAGATGGTTTTCCATCGGCGTGCCGGTGAGGCAGAGGCGGTGTTTCGCCTTCAAACTGCCGCAGACCTGCGCGGCGAGGCTTTTGGGGTTCTTGATGTTCTGCGCCTCATCGAGCGCCACGATGTGCCACTCCTGTTC
>JBKCXA010000465.1:0-10059 GCA_046316935.1 Prosthecobacter sp. | reverse complement strand
TGCCAGTGGCAATGGCATTGAGACACTGCTCGGTGTTGGCGATGATCTTCGTGCGTTGAGCTTCGAGATGCTTCACGAGCGTGGGCAGGCCGCTGATGGGCAGATCGGGCCTGCCGGGAGCGACGAGACGTGGATTCTCCCAGATCACTTCATCGCCGTTGCTGCCATCGCCGGCGTCGGTGGTGGACAAATAGAGCGTCACATCGCTCGTGGAGGCCAGTTTGACGCGCATCTCGTGTTTTGGCACGAGCGGCGTGACTGGCTCCTGCCAGGCCTTCGGGCCGTTTTCTTTGCCGATGTGGCCGACGTTGGCGAATCGCCACAAAACCTGCTGCCAGGGCTCGATGTCGGCGGCGGTGAGTTTTTTCTCGCGGAACTTCGCACGAAGCGGATCGAGCAACACGGACGGCTTTGTGCTCGTGAGTGCCTCGCGGAGGATTTGCAGGTATTTCGGGCTCAAGTCGTCTGCATTGCCTCGGCCTTGAAGTGCATCGAGATACTTCGCGAGCGGTAAACGACCGCCGCCAGTGCCGGTGTCGAGCTTGATGCCTTGGGCCTCGGTTTGTGTACCTGTAGCCGTGGCGGTGTGACGTGCGTAGATGGCGCGAATCCGCGTGAGGGCCTCATCTGTCCAATCTTGCGCGGAGGTGCTCGCTGACCACCGCATGCCATGTGGCGTGAAGACCGCATGTGCGGCCACTTCCTTCGCTGCATCGAGATACTTCGTGAGCAACGCGGGCGACATCACCAGTGCCGCGCCAGCGTTGGTAAAACCTTCGCCTGCCGCGCCATCGACGGGAAACTCACGCGCGGGATCGAGTGACTCCACGCCGGTCAAATCACGTAGCGTGTAGGTATATTCCATGTTCGACAGCCGCCGCAGCACGACGGGACCGGGATCGCCCGCATTCGCGAGAGCGATCTGATCCAGCGTGCCGCGCAGCCAGTCGGTGAGTTGTTTTTTCTCCGCTGCGGAGAGCTGCTTTTCCTTCTTTGGCGGCATCTCGCCGAGCTGCATCTGGTCGAGCACGTTTTCCCAAACGTGCGGTTCTTTTTGGATGTCCGAGGCTTCGAGATCGAGGTCGCCCTTCTGCTTTTCGGTCGAGTGGCAGTTGAGGCAGTAGGTTTGGAGGATGGAGATTGTCCCTTGTGGCATCGCAGCCTCAGCGTGGAGGCCTGTAGAGATGATGAGAGCAATAATAGAAGAACGTTTCATGGCGGAAGAGCGAAAGGGTTGTGAGTTGGGTCAATGGCCACGTCTGGCCAGATG
Organism: Prosthecobacter sp.; assembly: GCA_046316935.1. Lineage (GTDB taxonomy): Bacteria > Verrucomicrobiota > Verrucomicrobiia > Verrucomicrobiales > Verrucomicrobiaceae > Prosthecobacter. The sequence continues at coordinate 8,789 of JBKCXA010000465.1, read as the reverse complement.
TGGGAGTAGGTTGTTGAAGAGGGCTTGATGCTCTTTCACCACGGCGGCGTGCTCGGCTTTGTCGGCGAGGTTCTCACGTTCCAGCGGATCGGTCTCGTAGTCGTAGAGTTCGGTGGCCCGCGCGTGGTTGCCGAAGAAGGGTTTGTCCGCGCTGAAGTCGGCGGCCCGCCATTCGATGTAGCGATAACGCGGCGTGCGGATCGACCAGCCCATCGTCCCATTTTTCCCTCTCCCGTGAGTCATCTGGGTCAGAGCAGCTGCGTGGAGCGTCACGTCCTCACCACGCATCAGCGGCACAAGACTTTTGCCTTCGGCGTGGGCCGGAATCGGCAGGCCGGCCAATTCGCAGAGGGTCGGATAGACATCGAGGAACTCGGTGAGTGCTGTGACCCGTTTGCCACCGGTGACACCGGGAGCGGAGATGATGAGTGGTGCGCGGGCAGCGTCTTCGTAGTTGGTCAGCTTGCCCCAATGCCCGTGCTCACCGAGATGCCAGCCGTGGTCGCCCCAGAAGCAGATGATGGTGTCGTCTGCCACGCCGCATTCCGTCAGCGTCTGCATGAGCAGGCCGACCTGCGCGTCGATGTAGGACACGCAGGCGGCGTAGCCGTGGATGAGTTCGCGCTGCTGCACTTCGGGGATCGGCCCGGTCCTGGACACGTCCGAATAGGCCCGCAGTTCGCCCGAGTTGCTGTAGAAGGCGAGATCGTGTGGGCTGCCATCGGGCAAGGTCTGAAACGACGCGATCGGAAGAGACGCCCGGTCGTAGAGATCCCAGTATTTCTTCGGTGCGATGAAGGGCAGGTGCGGCTTCACAAAACCGACCGCGAGGAAGAAGGGCTGCTCCTTTTTGGAAAACTCCCGGATTCGCTTCGCGGCCGTGTGAGCCACCCCACCATCGTGGTAAGCATCGTCCGGGATGTCGCACGCCTCTGTCGCGGGGCCGGAGGCTGGCTTGCCCTGCTTCAGGGCCTCGGCAAGCCGTGCTTTCGTCACGGGATCCTGATAGCCGCCTGGCGAGGGTTTTTCACCCCGCGCCATTTCCCAGGGCCCGTAGGGTAAAGTCCACGAGGCCGCGTCGTGCCCCTGATCCACGGTGCGGCCGTCAAAGACCTTATGCAGCGGATGCGTGATGTAGCCGTGGTTTTTGAAGTGCTGCGGCAGCGTGACCACCTCCGGCAGGCGGCTGCGGAGTATGTCCTGCGGCTGATCCGGATTGAGATATACGCCGGTGCTGTCCGGTCGCAAACCGGTGAGCAGACTGAGCCGCGTCGGTGCGCAGAAGGCCACCTGGCAGTAGTTCGCCGCGAAGACTGTCCCCCTTGCCGCGAGCCGGTCGATGTTCGGCGACTGAATCCACGCCGCGCCGTAACAGCCGAGCAGCGGCTTGAGGTCGTCGGAGATGATGAAAAGGACGTTGGGCTTTTGTTTTGGGATGTCGTCGGCGTTGAGCGCGGCCAAAGGCGCGAGCAGCAGGGCGGCAAAGAGTATGAGTGTGGGTTTCATGGCTTCGGCCTTGGCATGTTCGCGCCGGTCTCTTTTCGCCAGGTGCGGAGGCGTCCGCGGAGTTGTTGGACGATCTCGGGATGCTGTGCGGCAAGGTCGGTCTTTTCGCTGGGATCGTTGACGACGTCGAACAACTCGACGCTGTCGTCCTCCAGCCACTCGATGAGTTTCCACTCGCCGACGCGAACGCTGCTGCACGGTCCGCTGCCATGGTTGCCGTAGTGCGGGAAGTGCCAGAACAGGGCGTCAGGCACGTGTTTGGTGTCGCCTTTGAGCAAGCTGGCGAAGCTGACGCCGTCTTTGTGCAGGTCGGGCTTTGAGGGAAGGCCGCAGACTTCCAATACGGTGGGCAGGATGTCGGTGTTCATCACCGGCACCTCGCAGGTGCTGCCGGGCTTGGTCACGCCGGGCCATTTCACGATCCACGGCTCGCGCACGCCGCCTTCGTAGAGCCAGCCCTTGCAACCGCGCAGCGGGCGGTTGCTGGTGACGTTGTGGCCGCCGTTGTCGCTCGTGAAGAGGATCAGCGTGTTGTCGGCGATGCTGAGTTCGTCGAGTTTTGCCATGAGCAGGCCGACGTTCGTGTCCATGGTCTCGATCATCGCGGCGTAGGTGGGGTTCACCTGGGTTTCCGGCATTTTGACCTGGATGCCACCGTGGGCGCGGTTGTCCTCGGTGAAGTGGGGGGCTTTCGGCACGGGTGGCAGACCGAGGCGGGCGGCTTTCGCCTCGTATTTCTTCACGAGTTCGGGCTTCGCCATGATGGGCGTATGCACGTCGTAGAAAGGCAGGTAGAGGAAGAAGGGCTGCTCTTGTTTGCGCTTTTCGATCAGCCTCATCGCCTCGCTGGTGAGGCGGTCGCAGAGATGCTCGCCTTCTTTGCCACTGGCACGAAGCCCTGGCACGGGGGTTCCGTGGTAGCCTTTGCGCTGGTCTCTGGCGCCTGGGCGTGCCACCGCCACGCCCTCTTTGTCGCCATAAGGCCAGAAGAAGCTCGGGGGTGCCCCGCTGTGGTTCCCTGCGATGTTGACTTGGAAGCCCTGGTCCTCGGGGTAGTAGCCGAGATCGCCAAGATGCCATTTCCCAACGTGCCAAGTGGCATAGCCTGCATCGCGCAGCACCTCGGCCATGGTCACTTCCTCCAGGGGGAGCTCCATCTTCATTTCCGCGGGCAGCAGCTTGCCGCTTTTGCCATTGCTGGGGATGTAATCGGTGATTTTCACCCGCGCCGGATGGCGTCCGGTCATGATGGCCGCGCGTGAAGGCGAGCAATACGGGCTGCTCGAATACGCCTGGGTGAAGCGCATTCCCTGCGCGGCGAGTTTGTCGAGATTCGGCGACTCGTGAAAGGTGCTGCCGTAGCACGACAAGTCCGCCCAGCCGAGGTCATCGGCTAGGATGACGATAACGTTTGGTTTGTTCGCAGTCTTTGGTTCAGCGGCGTGCAACACGGCCAGCGGCGCGAGCAGCAGGGCGGCGGGGAGCGTGAGGGTGGCTTTCATGGTTGTAGTCTTGAAAAGGTCACGTTTCACCGAATCCAAATTCCTTTGCCCGTGCCGCCTCTGGGCGTGGTCTTGGGGTAGTCGGGGTTGAGTTTTTGTTCGATGACGCGGACGACCTTTTCGATGGGCAGATCGCTCTGCGAATCACGAAGCCGAACGCCCGTGATGCTCACGTTGCGCACGGTGCAATCGAGGTCGGGGGAGAATATCTCCGTCCAGCGTGCGGGATCGGTGCCGGGCGCACCTTTGTAGGTCATGGATTTCGGGCCGAGTTCGATGATGTGGTAGTCGGCGGGCGGTGGGAAGAGCAGCTTCACTTCGCGAACGTTAAGCCCGTCGGTGTTCGCGTGGACCTGGATGCTGCCGGGGCGGTGGAAGGTGAGCTTTTCAAAGGTGATGTTCCGCAGCGTGCCGATGCCGGCGCTGAAGTCCTTGTCACGGCCGACTTCGAGATTGGGCTGGTCATAGAGCTTGAAGTCACGGATGTCGGTGATGTCCCGCATGGTGATGTCGTGGATGGGACAATCGAGGGTGGTGCCGTCGCTGAAGCGTTTCACGCCGGGGAGCAGGCGGATGGCGTCGGTCGCCTTCTTTTCATCCGGTGCGCCAGTGATGTGTTCGATAGTGAGGTGATGGATGGGACCGAAAGTCGCGCTGTATTGCCGCCAATCCCAGGCGGTGAGCGAGACGGGATCATCGTGGGAATCGCCACTGACGTTGCGAATCACACCGTCGCTTGCGGGGCCATCGACATGCACGCCATCGCGTCCGTGGCGGTCGAGCATGAGGCCATCGACGGTGAAGTTACGGATGTTACCCAGGTGGATGGCGAAGGGGCGGCTCTGCCGGATGGTGACGTTGCGCACCGTCACGTTGCGGACATTGTGCAGCAGAATGACGCCGTGGGTGCCGGGCACGGGATTCGTCTTCGATGAGTGACCGCGCTGGTTGCCGTGGTTGTCCTTCACGCCATTCGCCAGCGTGGTCCAGATGCCGCCTTCGATGGTGATGTCGCTATCCGGCTGCGTGTCGGCGGGCACGGGCTTGTCGGCAAATCCGACGATGTGCTCGTTGCGCACCATGCAGGTGTTGCTGCCGGGTTTAAGGCGGATTTCAGCGGCTGGATCGGCGGTGAGTTTCTGCCCAGATTTCAGCACCAGAGGCCCATCGAGGTAATAGGGCTTCTCACGCGCAGGGATGTGCAGTTGGCCATCCGCATCTAGATCGCCTTGAAAGGCCGCCGTCCATACTTCGGCGGTGATGCTAAGGGTTTGAATCTGCCCGGCCTTGTCCGGCCATTTTTCGGTCCAGGTCTCGGTGCGGATGTCGGCGGCTTGCAGTGAGGTGAGAAGACAAAAAAATGTCAGACAGAAAAATGGAGGGCGATTCTGCATGTTTTTGTCTTCGATCTTTTTGTCGTCATGAATCACTTCACTGGCAGCACGATGCGCGACAGTGCTCCGGGCTTGTGGTGCACATGCTCGGTGGCGATGGCGGTTTTGCTGCCGGTGATGCCTTCGGCGGTATTGGGATTGCGGTCGTAGAGGGGGAAGTCGGCACCGCTGATGTCCACGCGGAGTTGGTGGCCTTTGGCGATGGTGGCGGCGACGGGACCGAGATCGACGGTGATCTCGTAAACCTGGCCGGGCTGCATGAGTTCGGGTTTGAGCAGTGAAGTGCGATAACGGCCGCGAAGGATGCCACGGGCGATGTTTTGCGCGAAGCCATCGGGATGCACGTCGATGAGTTTCACGGCCCAGTCGGCATCGGGGGTGTCGGTGGAGACGTGGAGCTTCGCTTCGGCATTGCCGGCGAAGGTGAGCGGTTCGGTCAATGGCTCGCTCGTGTAAACGAGCACATCGTCGCGATCCTCGGTGGCGCTTTGATCAACCGGCCCCCAGACGGCGGCTTTGATGGGGCGTGCTTCAGTGACGGGACAGGAGGGGGTGGGATTCGCAGGATCGGCGCGGAAGGTGTCGCTGGGTTCGTCTTGCTTGGGTGCTTCACGAGTGAGGCGACCGTTACCTTGGCGCGTGTTCGCCTTGCCTGCGGAGCGGAGGTAGAACGAGGTCGCGGTGAAGCCTTCGGGTGGCCAGGTTTGGGCATCGTGCCAAACGTTGTCGCCCATGGAGAAGTAGCGCACGGGCGGGAAAGGCTTCACCTGAGCAGCAGGGTCTTGTTTGAGGTGGCGATCAAACCAATCGATTTGAAGTGCAAACGTATCCACGGCGGCCTCGGGGCCGAACTCGACTTCGGCGACCTTGGTTTTACCCACGCTGCCATGATCCCATGGGCCGAGGATGAGACGCTGCTGCTGGCGTGTCTTCGGATCATGCGCCTGCTTTTGCATGATCATGAAATTGTCCACCGACTCGCGGGAGAAGAAGTCGTAGTAGCCGACGACGTGCAAAGCAGGAAGCTGCAACTCAGGCAGGCGCGAGGTGAGATCGAGGCGCGTCCAGAAGCCGTTGGGTTCAGGATGCGTGAGGAAGGCATCCAGCCATGGCATGGGCCAGCCGATGGCTTCATCGACTTCGCTGAGTGGCAGCCGCAGCAGCGCGGTGTTCATGTCGGCAGCCTTCACGCCTTCGGGTTTGGGCGAGTTGCCCGCGATCCAGCCAGATATAAGCGCGAGCCGCACCGAGCCGCCGAGGTAGAGATTGCGATAAAAACTGCTCCAAGTGGCCTGCGGTGTGATGGCGGCGAGCCCGGGCGGATTCTCCACCGCCGCCTGCCACTGCACTGCGCCCACATAGGAGCCACCGACCATGCCGACACGTCCGCTGCACCACGGCTGGCGTGTGATCCACTCCAGCGTGTCGTAGCCATCCTGTCCCTCGTTGTTGTAGGGAGCCATCACGCCTTCCGAGGCACGAGTGCCACGGCAATCCTGTGCGATGAAAATGTAGCCCGCCTTGGCCCATCGCTCCGCGGAGCCCTTCGCCTTCGTGCGATCATAAGGCGTGCGCATGAGCACGACGGGCGCTTTGCCTGCTGCCTCGTCACGATAAATGTCGGTCGCGAGCTTGATGCCGTCGCGCATGGGCATGGCAATGGTTTCGGTTTTGACCTCGGCAAGTGCGGAGGTGCCGAGGACGAGTGCAATGAAGATGGGTTTCATGAGACGACAAAAAGATTGGAGACAGAAAGATGGATATTTTTGTCTCCCATCTTTTTGTCGATCAGCACTCAAGCGAGAATCTCGCGCACCACTTCGCCATACACATCCGTGAGACGGAAATCGCGACCGAGATGTCGTGAAGTGAGTTTCAAGTGATCAATGCCGAGCAGGTGCAGCATCGTGGCGTGGAGGTCGTGGATGTGGACCTTGCCGTTGATGACGCGATAGCCCATGTCGTCGGTGTCGCCATAGGTGAGGCCTGCTTTGATACCACCACCGGCCATCCAGGCGCAGAAGCTCTCGGGCTGGTGCTCGCGACCGTGCTTGTCGATGGGCGATTTGCCGCTGAGATCCTGGCTCCACGGGGTGCGGCCAAACTCGCCGCTCCAGAGCACGAGCGTGTCTTCCAGCAGGCCGCGTGATTTGAGATCTTTGAGCAACGCGGCCACCGGTTGATCGGTCTGGGCGCAGAGCTTGGGCAGGTTGCCCCGGATGTCGCCGTGGTGATCCCAGCCGCCAGTGCTGACCTGCACAAAGCGCACGCCGGCCTCGCTGAGTTTGCGGGCGAGCAGGCAGGCACGGCCAAAGGTATTGGTGTCCTTGCCGCCCACGCCATAGAGGTCGAGCGTGGCTTTACTTTCCTTTGAGATGTCCACGATCTCGGGCGTGGTGAGCTGCATGCGGGCGGCGAGTTCCATGTTTTGGATCATGCCTTCCATGCTGGCATCGCCACCGAGGTCGCTGACGAGACGGCGGTTCATGCGGGCCATGAAATCCATGCGCTGGCGCTGGATGGCTTCATTCTCGGAGACGTTGCGCAGGTTTTCGACCGGCAGCGTTTTGCTGTCGAGCGGCACGGTGAGCTTTGTGCCTTGGTGGATGGCGGGAAGGAATGCGGAGCCATACTCGCGCACGCCGCCGCCCTGGATGCTGACAAAGCTGGGCAGATTGGCGTTCTCCGTGCCGAGGCCGTAGCTGACCCACGCGCCCATGGAGGGTCGCACTTCGGCAAAGGTGCCGGTGTGAAATTGCAGCGTCGCGCCCGCGTGCTGCGGGTTGTCCGCGTTCATGCCGCGCAGCAGGCAGAGATCATCCGCTACCGTAGCGAGGTGCGGCATCAAATCGGAGATCATCATGCCGCTCTGCCCACGCGGACGCACGGGAGCCATGGCTTTCAGCGCGAGGAACTGATCCGTGCCGATCTGGGTGACTTCTTTGCGCAGCGGTGAATCGATCTTCTGCCCGTGCTTGCGGGTGATGAAGTCTTTCGGATCAAAGAGGTCCATCTGCGACGGTCCGCCGCCCATGAAGAGGAAGATGACGCGCTTGGCCTTTGGCACCATGCCGGGGATGCGGGCGGCGAGCGGATTTGACGCCGCGCTGGCGATGTCATGCAACGCGAGGGCACCGAAACCGCAGGCGGTGCGCTGGAGGAGCTGGCGGCGAGTGAAGGTGTTCATGGTTTGACGGGTCGGTGGAGAAATGGAGTTTTGAAATGCAGTATGGATCAAAGTCGAAACACGAACTCGTTCGAGGCGAGGAGGCTATGGCAGAGTTCGCGCCACTTGATGGAGTCGAGGGCGGGGCGGCCTTTGACGCTTTTGATGAGCGGTTCGACCTGCCCGAGGAAGGCGGAGGCTTCTTCCCGCTCGCTGCTCGTGATGGGGCGGTTCAAGACGCGCAGCCACAGGGCATCGAGACGGGCGAGTTCGTTCGGTTCGTCGGAGATGAGCTTGTCGGCGAGGACGTGGGCGCTTTTGCGGAGGAGGTCGTTGCTGAGCAAGAAGAGCGTCTGCGTGGGGACGATGGTTTGATTCCGCTGACCGGCGATGCCAGCGGGGTCCACGAAGTCAAAGAAGGTGCGCAAGCGGTCCGGGCCAGCGCTGGAACCACGGAAAATGGGCAGATAGATCGTGCGCTCGAACTCCTGCGATGGCCGCGGCTTGCGATGGCTATAGTTGGGCGGATTGACGCCTTTTAATGCGAGGGCACCGCAGTTCTCAGGGTTCTCCAGCACGAGCGCGGGGCCGCCGCTGTCGCGGGTGAGTTCACCGCTGATGGCGAGCAGGGAATCCCGCATGGCCTCGGCATCGAGGCGCTGGCGGTTCATGCGCCACAGGAGCTTATTCTCGGGATCGAGCCTCATCGCCACCGCATCATTGGCGCTGCTGAGGCGATAGGTGCGGCTGAGCACGAGAGCGCGAAGGAAGGCCTTTTGCGACCAACCACCCTGCATGAAGCGGGTGGCGAGATGATCGAGCAACTGCGGGTTTGTGGGCGCATCGCCACGGGTGCCGAAGTAATCCACACTCGGCACGATGCCCGTGCCGAAGAGCTTTTGCCAGATGCGGTTCACCGTCACGCGAGCCGTGAGTGGATTGCGTTTGTCAGCAAGCCAGTCGGCGAGCTGAAGACGCCCGCTCTGCCCTGCGGGGATGGTGGGAAACTTATCCCACGAGGCCACGCGGACGGCTCCACGCGGCACGACGTTGCTCGGCGCATAGGGATTGCCACGCACATAGACGGGCATGTCGGCGGGCTGTGGCCCATCGCTCATGGCGAAGGCTCGGGGCGTTTTGTCTTTGAAGAATTCCGCGTGGTTGATGTCGGCAGCGAGCTTTTTGAGCTGGGCGTCGAGTTCGTCGCGGCGTTTGGTGAGG
>JBKCXA010000464.1:0-5205 GCA_046316935.1 Prosthecobacter sp. | reverse complement strand
TTCCTGATGGCAGGCAGCCACCTGGCCCACGATGTGGTCCTCGGGAACCAGAACATCCTCGCCAACTCGGCCCTTCTGGCGGGGCACATTCACGTCGGGAACAACACGTTCATCGGCGGCGGAGCTGTGTTTCACCAGTTCCTCCGCATCGGCGATTTTTGTGTTGTTCAGGGGAATGGCAGCTTCAGCAAGGACATCCCGCACTATTGCGCCGCCCAGCGCATCAACCGCATCACCGGCCTGAATGTGATCGGCCTGCGGCGGAATGGCTTCTCCACAGAAGACCGCGCGGCGATCAAGGAGCTGTTCCAAACGCTGTTTTGCTCCGGCAAGAACCTCACCGAGGCCATCGCCGCGGCGGTGACGCACGATTGGCCGGAGAAGGCCCGCCGTCTCCTCGATTTTGTGAAGGCCCCCAGTAAAAAAGGCGTCTGTCCAGTGCGTCCAGGTCGTGAAGACGAGTGACACTTCACGAGGTCTCCGGCATTGTAATTGCTGGAATGAACGGGGTAAAAAATCCGCCCTTTTGGTTGTCACTTGAGCGGTGGTGGCCTAAAAAGCCCCTCCGTGTTCGCGACCTTGGCGGGCACTCTTCCGTTTTTTCCCGAGCTTATGACCTTTCCGAGATTCTGCGCCGCCATCACCGCCAGTTTCCTCGCCCTCGGCGGGTGGGGATACTCCCAATCCATGGTGGACAGCATGTCGGGGGACGTGAAGATCGACGGCCTGACGACTACCATGGACCCCGAGACGGGTCTGGCCACCGTCTCGGGCGATGTCCGCGTCGAGTATCAAGATGTCCAGATCCGCTGTGCCCAGGCCAGCTACAACAACGTGACGGGTGACATCCATGCGACGGGGAATGTGGTGATCTGGCGTGCAGGCACCATCTACCGTGGGGACAGCATCGACTACAATGTGCTGACCGGGGAGCTTTCGGGCAATAACGTGCGCTCCGGCATGCCGGCCAATCCGGGCACCTTCTTCTACAGCGCCAAAAAATTCCGCACCGAGACCAAGCTGCTCGACCGTGTGGAGGCCGAGGATGTGGAATTCACCCTCCATGACGTGGCCAACCCGAACTTCCGCATCACCGGCAAAAAAATGGACATCGAGCCGGGTGAGAAGGTCAAACTCAACAGCATCAAATACTTGGGGGGGGACACACCTCTGTTTTACCTCCCATCGCTTTCCCAGGGGCTCGAACAGGAGCAGGGGTTCCGTGTGACGCCCGGCTACAACAGCCGTTGGGGTGCCTTCCTTCTCAACCGGCTCACCGTCTTCCACGGCACCCACACGGAGGCCCGCTACCAGCTCGACCTTCGCAGCTTCCGCGGCATTGCCGGCGGTGTGGAGTTTTACTCCATGCGCCACAACGCCAACCGCGGTAATTTCGGCCAGTTGACGCTGTATGGCATGAATGACAGCGGGGCCAACCGCAACACGGTCGGCACGGCGCGTGCCGTGATCGACAAGGCCCGCTACCGCCTGAACTTCCAGCACCGCATCTACCTGCCCGGGCCCGATGTGAGCACGTGGTACATCGACTTCGACATCAACAAGCTCAGCGATGTGCACTTCTACGAGGATTTCTACTTCAACGAGTTTCTCACCCAGCCGGAGCCGGACAACCAGATCTCCGTCATCAAGAAATCCGATGCGTTTGTCGCCACCCTGATGGCCCGCGTGCAGTTGAACAAATTCTACCGCGCCGCCGAGCGTCTGCCGGAGCTTTCGGTGGACTTTGTGCGTCGTCCGATTTTCGGCACACGCATCCAGCATCAGGGAACGATCTCGGCTGGTGTTTACACGGAGCGGCTCGGCAGTTACGAGCAGGTCGAGCTACAGCGTCTTCGCGGTCTTGGCCTGCTCGGAGCCGGAGCGGTGAACAATGGCAGCGCCGCAGCCTCCTATGCCAGCCTGCTCGGCCTGCCATCCGGGTCCGCCATCGGTGCCCTGGAGACCCTGGGTGGTTTGAATGTGATCAATTCCCGTCTCGAGGAGCCGAGCTACACACGTCTGCACACCTACCACGAGTTTCTTTATCCCAAGACCTTCTTCGGCTGGCTGAATGTCACCCCGCGCCTCGGCGCTGGTGTCACCAGCTACCACAGCATCGATGGCAGCCTTTCCGGTAAAAGAAACTTCACACGCGGCATCCTGAGCGCCGGCATGGATGTCTCGTTCAAACTGTCAAAGAACTGGTCGGACTATCAAAACCACGCCTGGGGGCTCGACGGCATCCGCCATGTCGCGCAGCCCTACCTGAACTACTCCTACATGGACGCCTCCCAGGACGCCGGACTGCCCGCGATCGACCGCCTGAGCGCCACCACTCGTCCGCGTAGCATTGATGGGGCACTCTTCACCGCCGTCGATGCCCTTCGCTCATGGAATGTGGCCCGCGTCGGGGTCCTGAACCTCCTCCAAACCCGCCGGGACTACTCCTTCTCCAGCAGCGCGGGGAATTTCTACAATGGCGGCCTCGTCGAGCAGGAGCGCACGCACAACTGGCTCGGCATGAACACCTACGTCGATCTCTTCGCCAAGGATCCTGAGTTTGGCCGTGACCGCTCCAATCTCTACAACGACATCTTCTGGTCCCCCGTCCCCTGGATCACCCTCACATCGCAGATTCAGCTTCCCCTCGCCAGCGCACGCGGGAACTTCACCGATTTCAACAACGCCATCACCTTCATGCCGAACAAGTATCTCTCGGTCACGTTCGGTCACCAGTATCTTAACAACAACCCGTTCTTTCCCCAGGACTCCAGCCGCGTCTACACCTCCATTTATGCCCGCATGACCGAAAACTGGGGCCTTTCCACGAATCATGTCTTCGAGGCGGATGACGGCACGCTCGAGTTTCAGAGCTACGCACTCACGCGTGATTTCAGCAGCTGGCTCTTCTCCATCGGCGCCCTCGTGCGTGACAATCGCAATGGCTTCTCCGACTACGGCATCCTGCTTGGTTTCACGCTGAAAGAGCTGCCGCAGTTCAATTTCGACTTCGATTTCAACCCTGGCGTCGGCAGCAACCAGGGCGGGAACTGATCCGCTTGATTTCATAATGTTTGAATCGCGGACTTGAGCGGAAGGCGGCGTGCTCTTAGCGTACGGCTCCCCTCATGAAACTTACCATCATCGGTTCCGGTTACGTCGGCCTCACCACAGGTGCCTGCTTTGCAGAAGTCGGCCATCAGGTCTGCTGCGTGGACAATGACCCGCGGAAGATCGAATCTCTGCTTGCTGGAGAAATTCCCATCTACGAGCCCGGCCTCGAATCCGTCGTCAAAAAGAACGTCGCCGCCCGCCGTCTCCGCTTCACCACTTCCACCGAGGAGGGCGTCGAGCATGGCGAGGTCATCTTCATCGCCGTCCCCACTCCACCGCAGCCCGATGGCAGCGTGGACCTGAGCTTCATCGAAAAAGTCGCCCGTGAGATCGCCGTCCATCTCGACTCCTACCGCGTCGTCGTCGATAAAAGCACCGTCCCCGTGAAGACCGGCGAACGCGTCGCCAACACCATCCGCCGCTATGCAAAGCCCGGCGTCGAGTTCGATGTCGTCAGCAATCCAGAGTTCCTCCGTGAAGGCAGCGCCGTCGAGGACCTCATGAAGCCCGACCGCATCGTCATTGGCGGGAACAGCGACCGTGCCCTCGCTTTGATGCAAAAAATCTACGAGCCGTTCGTCGCCCCCGTGCTCGTCACGGACATCAACAGCGCCGAGCTCATCAAGCACGCCGCGAACTCCTTCCTCGCGCTCAAGATCAGCTACGCCAACGCCCTCTCCGAGATCTGTGAGGCCGCCGGGGCGGATGTCATCAAAGTCACCGAAGGCATCGGCACCGACAAACGCATCGGCCGCGCCTTCCTCAATGCCGGCCTCGGTTACGGCGGCTCCTGCTTCCCGAAGGACATCGCCGCCTTCATCGCCATCGCCCGCCAGCTTGGAACGCCGTTCGGCCTGCTTGAGGAGGTCCAGCGCATCAACGATCGCCAGTTCAAACGCTTCCTCGACGGCATCCGCGAAGCCCTCTGGGTCCTGAAGGAGAAAAAACTCGCCGTCTGGGGCCTCAGCTTCAAGCCCAATACCGACGACGTCCGCTCCTCCGTGGCCATCCGACTCGTCGAAGCCATCGTGGCCGAAGGAGCCGAAGTTACCGTCTTCGACCCGAAGGCCATGGAAAAGGCCCGCGAGCTGCCCATGGCCTCCAAGGTCAAATTTGCCGAATCAGCCCTCGAAGCCGCCAACGATGCCGAGGCCCTCATCATCGCCACCGAATGGCCCGAATTCGCCGCCATCGACCTTGCCCAGCTTCGCGAGACCATGCGCACCCCGCTCATCTTTGACGGCCGCAACCTCATCGACCCCGTCGCTGCCGCCGATTTTGGCTTCCAATATCGCGGCATCGGTCGTGGAGCCTCCGTGGAGCGGTTTTGAGCCGTCTTGCAAAGCCATCCCCAGCATGGTAACGGCGGCCCCTTCGATTTCATGAAAGCCGTCCTCCGCCTCGCCCTGCTCCTGCTCGCCACCCTCGGACTGAGCAGTTGCCAGTTGATCGGCACTGCCTTGAACGCCGCCCTGCGGCTGTGGCCCTACTTGCTCGTCGAAAACGAGGCCGGCAAACCCGGCGCGCCCATCGAAACGCGTGCCGGCCGCATCCAAAACGCCCCCGCCTACGAAGGACGCTCACCTCTTCCGCGACGCATCGCGGTCGAAAACATCGCCAACCGCTGATTTCCCGACGCCTCATGGACTGGCTGCGCATTCGAGACGACTTCCCCATCCTCAAGCAGGAGGTCGATGGCCACCCGCTCATCTACCTCGACAGCGCCGCGTCCTCGCAAAAGCCCCGCGCCGTCATCGATGCCCTCACCCGCTACTACGAGCGGGACAATGCCAACGTCCACCGCGCCCTCCACGCCCTCAGCATGCGGGCCACCGATGCCTTCGAGGCCGCTCGCCGCACCGTCGCCCGCTTCATTTCCGCCGCATCGGAGAATGAAATCATCTTCACCCGCGGCACCACCGAAGGCGTCAACCTCGTCGCCTATGCCTGGTGCGGTGCCAATTTGCAGCCCGGAGATGTCATCCTTACCACCGGCATGGAGCACCACAGCGATCTCGTGCCCTGGCAGCTCGCCGCCCAGCGCACCGGTGCCACGCTCAAACACATCCCCGTCCTCGACGACGGCACGCT
>JBKCXA010000463.1:0-14271 GCA_046316935.1 Prosthecobacter sp. | reverse complement strand
TTGAGGTCAATCATGAGGTGGCTAGCCATGCCAAGCCGCTTCTCGCTTGGCAAGCCTTTCCTTCCAGAGCACCATCGCGGCCATGCTCCGGCTTTTTCTTCTGCTTTTCGCCCTTTCTGCCCAGGCGGCGGATTTTGATCTCATCATCGAGAATGCCCAAATCGCCGATGGCACCGGCTCGCCGCTGGCGAAGGGCCGCATCGCCATCAAAGACGGCCGCATCGCTGCCATCGGGGAGTTCACCGGCACCGCGGCGGATACGCTGGACGCGGGCGGGCTCGTGGCCGCGCCGGGCTTCATCGATGTCCACACGCACTCGGAGGACATCTGCGGCAATGCGGTGGCGGAAAACTTCCTGCGCATGGGCGTGACGACGATCATCACCGGCAATTGCGGCAATTCGCGAACCGATGTGGGCACCTTTTTTCGCGAGATCGAGGACGCGAAGCCCGCGCTGAATGTCGGCACGCTCATCGGCCATGGCTCCGTGCGAAAGGAAGGCATGGGCGGCAGCTTCATCCGTGCTCCAAACGCAGAGCAGCTCGAGAAGATGAGCCAGATCGTCGATCAAGCGATGAAGGACGGCGCGGTGGGCATGAGCACCGGCCTGATTTATGTGCCGGGCTCGTTTGCGAAGACGGATGAGATCGTCGCACTCGCCAAGGTCGTGTCGCAGCATGATGGCATCTACGTCAGCCACATGCGCTACGAGACGGTGAAGATCTTTGAGGCGCTCGACGAGTTCATCCGCATCGCGAAGGAAAGCGGCTGCCGCGCCGAGGTCTCCCACATCAAGCTCGCCGGCCCCACCGCATGGGGAAAAGCCGCCGAAGTCCTCGCCGTGCTCGACAAGGCGCGTGCGGATGGTTTGAAGATCACGCACGATCAATACGCCTACACCGCCAGCAGCACTGGCCTGCGCCAGACGATCCCCGATTCGGCGCTGGAGGGCACGCGGGAGGACTTTGTGAAGCGCCTCGCCGATCCCGCGGAGAAGGCAAACATCCTCCAAGGCATGGCCGAGATGCGTGAACGCCAGGGGCGCAAAGATTATGCCTACGCGGTGATCGCCCGCACGGTGATGAATCCCGAGCTAAACGGCAAGAGCATTCCCGAAGCCGCCAAAATCCTCCGTGGCAATGACACGCTCGACGACCAGATCGAGACGATCCTCGATCTCGAAGCCCGCGGCGGTGCCAGCGCCATCTTCCACGGCATGAACGAGGAGGATTTGCAGGCCTTTTTGAAGCATCCGCTCACCATGATCGCCAGCGATGGCGGCCCACGTGTGCTCGGTCAGGACGTGCCGCATCCTCGCAGCTACGGCAACAACGCCCGTGTGCTCGGCCGCTATGTCCGCGACTTGAAACTGCTCACGCTGGAGGAAGCGATTCGCCGCATGACCAGCCTGCCAGCCACCACGTTCCAGCTCGAAGGCCGCGGCCAGCTCAAGCCGGGCTTCATTGCCGACATCGTGCTCATCGATCCCGCCAAGGTGACCGACCCCAGCACCTTCTCCGACCCGCATCACTATGCTGAAGGCATCCCGCATGTCCTCGTCAACGGCCGCCCCGTCCTCCGCGATGCCAAACTGACCGACGAACGCCCCGGCCAGATCGTGCGCAAAGAGGCGAAGTAAGCCGCCGTTCGAAATCATTCGCGACCTTCGGGCTGGCAAACGCCTTTTTATGCTGGGCTAACAGTCGGAAACGTCCGAGTTTTTGATGTTGCAAGAAAAGCTGAATTCATGCTGTCCTCCAAGTCCTATGAAGTTGCTCACCACATCCATATTTTCACTGCTCCTGGCTGCCGGCCTCCAAGCTGGCACACCCGCCCCCACCATAGGAGCCGCGGCGGACGAACCCGCAGTCTCAGGTTTGAACGGCAAGCTGGACGCCTTCTACGGCGCGGTGAACCGCAGTTACATTCGTGGAACCAATGCCACGCTTTCCCTGCCTGTCGGTCAGCATTACGGCCTCCAGCTGGATGGACTTTACGCTCACGGCTTTGAAACGGACATTTATGGCTATGGTGCCCATTACTTCCGCCGTGACCCGTCAAAATACCTTCTCGGCCTGGCAGCTGGCGCCCTGCACAGCACGGACTTCAATGACGTCATCGCCGGTGTGGAAGGAGAGTGGTACTTCAACAAGATCACCCTCGGTGCCTTTGTGGGTTACAACAATTTCGACACGCGCGTGACTTCCAGTTTCGCACCACGAGTCAACACGGAGCGTGACTTCATAGCCGCCCGCATCTACGCCGCCGCCTACCCGGTGGACAACCTCATGATTTCCGCAGAATGGCAGAATCGCTTTGGAAAGAACTTCTGCATCATCGGCCTGGAATATCAGACCCCTGTCCGCGGCTTGACCGTGTTTGTGGACGGTGGCCTGGGTGACAATGATTTCCGTCAACTGATCGGCGGGGTCCGCTACTACTTCGGAGGAGACAAGACCCTGAAAGCCCGCCATCGCCAGGATGACCCAGAAAACATTACGAGCGTCTTCTCCGGGACCGCCGGCGCGACCGTGAACGCTCAACAACCCAATTCCGTCATCCCTTCTCTCCCCCCTGGCCCTCCTCCCGTCATCAAATAAGCCACCAGGAAATCATTTCTCATCCCAAGAAGCCCCATGCGCCGCATGGGGCTTTTCTTTGGCATCACCCATCAATGCGGCTCGTAGTTTACCGGCTCCTCGGTGATCACCACATCATGCGGGTGGCTTTCCTTCAGCCCGCCAGCGGTGATGCGAACAAACCGGGCCTTTGAACGAAGTTCCTCAAGGGAATTCGCCCCCACATAGCCCATGCCGCTGCGCAGGCCGCCTATGAGCTGGAAAACCACCTCCGCGAGAGGTCCTTTGTAGGGCACACGAGCTTCGACGCCTTCTGGCACGAGCTTACCCGAGCTATTCTGCCCATAGCGATCTCCAGCGCCTTTGCGCATGGCCTTCAAGCTTCCCATCCCACGGTATTCCTTGAAGGTGCGTCCCTGCCATTTGACCATGTTACCCGGGCTTTCACTGGTTCCAGCCAGCAACGAGCCCAACATCACCACATCAGCCCCGCCAGCCAAGGCTTTCACAATGTCACCTGAATAACGGATGCCGCCATCTGCGATCACGGTCACGCCTTCCGGCCTGCACACCTCGGCCACCTCCTGCACCGCACTGAACTGGGCCATGCCAACCCCCGAAATGATCCGGGTGGTGCAGATAGAGCCGGGCCCGACTCCGACCTTGATGGCCGAGGCTCCTGCCTTGATCAAATCACGGGCCCCATCTGCGGTGACCACGTTTCCAGCGACGATCGGCGTGGCAGCCCCTAGAGCCTCTCGAAGGCGGGCAATCACCTGCATGACCCGGCTGGTGTGACCGGTGGCAGCGTCAATGAACACCGCGTCGGCTCCTGCGGCCAGAACGGCTTTGCCACGATCCACACAATCCTCGCCGACACCGACAGCGGCACCCACGCGGAGTTGTCCGTTCGCGTCCTTCGCCGCGTTTTTGAATGTCTGCCGTTTGATGATGTCCTGCTTGGTGATCAACCCGGCCAGCTTGCCATTCGAGTCCACCAGGGGAAGCTTCTCAATCCGGTGGGTATAGATGATCTTCAACGCGTCTTCAAAGCTGGTCTGCGGTGTGCCTGTGGCCAGCCGGGTGCCCGGTGTCATCACGGCAGAAACCGGCGTGGTCTCGTCGTCGATGTACCACATGTCACGACTGGTGACCATGCCCACCAGCTTTCCATCTTTGTCGACCACCGGGAAGCCGCTAACGCCCTTCTCGGCCATCAGGCGATGCAGCTCGCCCAGCCGGGTCTCAGGCCCCACGGTCAGCGGGCTTTGAATGACGGTGTTCTCGCTGCGCTTCACACGCGCCACCTGTTCAGCCTGCAGGTCGATCGGCATGTTACGATGCACCACGCCCAGCCCGCCCTCCCTCGCCAGAGCGATCGCCAGTTCGGATTCCGTGACCGTGTCCATGGCCGAGGACAGAATAGGCACATTTAGACCGATGGCGGCCAGCTTGGTGCTCACATTGACCTCCGCAGGGAGCACTGAACTGTGCGCCGGCAGGAGAAGGACGTCATCAAAACTTAAAGCAAGAGAAGGAGGTTCACCCATGTCGCAGGTAAGCGACTGCCATCGTGATGTCACGCGGAAAAAACTACCTCTCAATAATCCCCCGGACGGTAGGTGCGCATTTTGCCCGTGAACGGATCGACCTGGATGCAGTAGAAGTTATTGGGAAGATTGTTCACAGACACTTGTGTTCCGATTTCGGGCGTCAACGTGATGCACGCTGTGCGCAAAGTGGGATAACTCATCGCCGCCACTCCAGTAGCTGGGTTTTCAGCCAGCTTGCGGCAGGTTCCGTCAGTCATGAAACGGACGGCATTGTAAGTGGCGTTCTGAACTCCTGAGTAGGTGCTTGAACCATCCGGCTTGGTATCCTGAAACCCTTTTCCGTCCAGCAAAGGCGCCAGCTCCTTATCCAGAGGAATGATGACCGAATCAGGTAGCCGGGTCAGTGTGCCTATCGGCACCAGCAACTCCCGAATCTGGCCATTTGCAACGGCAGGATCATTCGTGACCTTGAAAGCCTGCACGGAGTGATAACTCTCATAGCTCGTTGTGGGGGTCTGGTATTTGAAGAAGCGCACCTCGACAGGCACATTCTGCGCCATCGCCGTCTGCTGAGCCTCCGCAAGAAGTCCAAGCACTGTGTCTCCTGCGGATGAAAGACGACTGGCCTGCATGGTACCCAGCAAAGAGGGTCCTGTGAGCGCAAGGATGAGCACAATAATCGAGACGACGACCAGGGTCTCAATGAGAGTGAACGCGGCATTGGTCGAGCGGCGGCAAGCGTGAGCGAGTTTCATGACACGAAGATTATTTCTGAGGCTTCCGGGGTGGGTCATTTGCTCCAGCGGGACTGACGCAAGGGAATCGCGCTGGTAAAAACACGATAGGCGAGCCTTTTTTGCATGAGATCAGTTTCGAGCGCCTTCAAATCAGCCGCGTATCGTGCCGCATCGTTAAACCTGGTGGTCACCATCTGCACCACTTGGGCCTGAAGTTGAGAGTCGAATGATAGACGCTCCCCCCCCCTGGCATCGAGCGCGACCATGGTGACTTGCAAAAGAGGGGGAAGTAGATGCTGCGTGCCCTGCTGGCCGAAATCCACATCTCCTGATCCGACCGCACCTAGTGATGTGGAATCGAATGCATAACTCGGTGCCATCTTATAAGTATCCGCCTCATTTCGCCCCACCTTTGCCAACCGCGGTGATATGACGAGTGCAAGAATGTTCTCCGCGATAGGCCGGGTAAACTCACGATTCTTGGCATCCTCTGAATTTGACTTTGTCGTCTGTGTGAGAGCGGATGCGGCTCCGCCCGAGTTGTCAGCAGCCTGTTGAAACCAAACTTTGGAATTTTCGACCGTCCGGCCGTCAGCTGAGTACTTGAGCTTATGCGTATCACTGTAAATCGGGTTTCTCTCTGCTGTGGGACTGAACTCCATCAGGCGGAACCGGCTGCGTTTGGGCACGTTTCGTGTATTCAAAAACTGTGGACGGAAGAACTCGTCATCGCCCCACGCCACAAAATAACCCCGACCGCATAGCAGATTGACCATGTTTTGGGTGTCCGCTATGTCATCAGTCGCTCCAGAATCCTGGCGGATAAGTCCAGTGATTCCTAGAGGTGCTTGAAAAAACACACTGTGGCCAGGGTAGCTGGCCGAGCTGCCAGTGCTGAACAAGGCAGTTGAACCACCTACAGTAGGGCCACAGCAGAACTGGAGCTCCGAATGCCGCCGGTAAGAGGTACCTTTGTAGATGGTCCCCAGGCTGCCTTGTTGCCGCACCTCGACCTGACCGGATTGCCAGTAAGTGTTCAAGGTGGCCTGACTGATACTTCTCGTCATCGCATCAAACGCCAGCCTTGCCTCGCGAAACTGGGACACATTCGAGTTTGTCCTCACCCAGGTGCGCTGCACGAGATTGACAAAATTGGCCACGACCAGCATGAGAATGACCAAAATCGAGACAGAGACCATGAGTTCGACAAGCGTGAAGGCTTGGCTGGCGCGGCGATTCCGCCCAATCGGTGAATCGGAGGTGATAGTCAGTTTCATGGACGAGGCCCTAGCTGGATTTGCTGACGAGGTGGTAGAAGGTCGAGTACAGTCCGTTCGCAGGAATCGGGAACTGGTATTGCGCATTCGATGTGTTTGCGATTCTTATTCGCAATCTGGCGAGGTAGTTCTGGTCGGTGGTGCTGCCTGGCAGATTGCATGGAAGACTAAAATCAATCAAGGCCACAAAGGCAATGTCGGTCGAACTGGCCGTGACTGGCGTCCCTTGATAGTCGTAGTATTTTCGTTCGTCTCCGGCGGCAGCGGCATTGCCGCCAGCTGGAAACCCAGCCGGAGCTTTGTAGTTGGCTTTCAGCGCCTTCCAGTTCCGCGCATTTTCAAGATCCCGGATGATCTGGTCGAGAACGTTGCTGTTGATGGCCAGCAACCCCGTTTTACGCGACATCTCGATGCCTTCAGGTAGCAGGCCAAGGCATGTGATGATTCCAAGGGAGGCGATTGCCACGGCAAGAGCCACTTCCACCAGTGAGAAGCCGCCCTTTCGAGATTGGCGTCGAATAAGTTTCATGTTCATGGTTCTTTAGACGGAAAGTCAGTTTAAGGCGCAAATCTCTTCGACTCGATCACGCGGAATCGGTAGAAGGCGTCCAGCGGCGGCCTGCTGCTTGAATATGGGCCCGAAGAATCGGCATAGTCTGGAATTCTGACCGAATCACCGATGCTTCCACCTGAGCCATCATTTGGATCAATATAACGCTCCAGCAGCGCTGAACCTCGGTACTCGCTCGTGATGGCATCTTTTGCCGGGTCAAATGTGCTGGGATCGGTGGAACGCGCCTTCTTCAGCGTCTGGGCACGAACATGAACACGGAAGGTGTTCGAACGAGTGGTCAGGCGCGCATAGATGTTCGAATAGACCCGTTCACGCACGTTGTCTCCAGTCGCCCGGTTGAACTCCCAGAAATCGTTCATGGCGCTGTCAAAGGCTGCCTGGGAGGTCGCACCACGGAGAGAGAGAGCATTGGCATCTTTCGTGCCGCTGCCGTTTGCATCGACAGGCACCAGGTGAGTTTCGCAGATTTGCGTGGCGGAGCGGAAGAGGCCCATCGCGTTTGTGGCAATCCCCGCCGTGTGCTTGAAACGATTGTCAAACTGGCGCAGCGTGGCCCGTGCATCAATGGGACGATGCCAGAACTTCTGATTGGTTGCATCATCCCAGAAAGTGTCATCCCAGGAGTTGCCGCCATTTCTGGGGCGATATGTCTTCGCTCGATTGATCTCATCAGCAGGAATTGCGGTGACAAATTCTCCTTTCATCACAGCGTGCAGCGCGGTGGCACGGCGGATGTGCGGGAAGGGCATCATCTGGTAGTTCATGTTGACCCGGCCGGCGATCGAAAGAGGCTCGCTGATGGCATACGGTTCGACGACCGGCATGAAGAACAGGTCGAGAAGGTAATGATCCGCCGGGTCATAGGCACCGGGGTGGCTGGAATGAGAGTTCGGCTGCAGGCTAGTCACTTGCGCATGAGGCCGGAACAGGAGGGTCTGCCACGGGGCGTAATCCAGCCCGCTCATGCCTGCAATGTCTTGGGCAGAGGGCAAGCCGCCACTGGTCTGCCAAACACCGGTCGGCAGGGAGCCAAACATCACCGCCGAGGAGATGAGGCGGTTGGGGGTCATGTAGATGCCACTGCGCCAGTCTTCCGCATTTTCAAATTGTTCACGGAAATAAGCTGAACGCTCGAAATGCCTGACCCCGTCCCTGGTCTCCTCCTGTGCAAAGAAATTTCCTTCGTCCGGCTTGTTGATGTAGGGGCCTTCCCTCGCACCGGACAAGCCCGCGTCGAAGTCTCCGAATGCATTGGCCGCCCTTACCCACTCCTCATGTGGAGGCAGGTCTGGGTGGTTCCCGAGCATGTTGTCGTTGTTCTGATTGAAATCGGCTCTGTTTGCATTCCTCTGGTAACCTGCCCCACCCACCAACTGCATCTCCTGCCTGTAGAGAGCCCCATAGTTGCCCACATAATTATCGATCACATCATCCGCGCTGGATGGCCGGATTGAAAAGGAAGCTCCCGGTTCATTGTTGGCTCGGAAACCACTGAGACTGTGCGCCTGACGCACTTTCTCATAGCCAGACTGCCATAGCGGATGCGGTTTCCACATTTCCGTGGGCACCGAGCTTCTCGCCGCCAGGATGCGGTAATCCCCCACGGCAGGCACAATGGACCTGATCACGTCGCTAGTGGCATCGGGAATGACTCCAACGCTGGCCCAGTAATCCCCGGGAGCCAGACTCTTGCCATTGATCTGGCCAGACGTGTAAAGCCTGCCAGCCTTCGCCTGCTGGAGCGCATCAACGCCATTGGGATCTTGTTGAATGATTTGGGGCGGGGTCGCCCAAAAATTCACGCCCTGCGCACCTTTCATGTATGCTGGATCAACCTGTCCGGTCGCCCTGCCGATGACGCCGTTGTAGTTGATCGCCCACCAATGCGGTCCTTGCAGGCTCCGGAAGTGCACATTGCGGCCGTTTCCATCCGTCCTGGAGAAGTACTGACCATATGCTTTGGGTTTGTCCGGAACATTTTCGGCAGGTCCGCCATAATACCTTGGATCGCCTTGTGGGTATCCATCGACCTGATTCGTCGAACCGACAAGATGCGGAACCGGCATGGTCGTCGGCAGGTTCAACAAGTTGAAATTGATCTGGATCTCCTGCACCGGCTGCGAACGCTCCCACTTGTGCGTGTCGTAAATTTTGATGACCAAGGGCTCCTGGGGAAACGTGAATTCCATGGGCTGGTTACGGTTTACCGTCACGAAGTCACTGATGAAGGCGTAGTTGCTCAATCCTTGATGATTGCTGACGTTGTCATCATCATAGGTGCTGTCCTTGGGCAGCAAGACAGGGCCGCCAACGACACCATAAGCGGCCGCGGGTCCACCATTCCCACCACCCAGTGAGATACCGCGATTACCCCGCCCTGACATGATCATGGTTGGTGGCGCATGCCCTCCCAAGGGTGCCACACGTCCTGTTGAATTGTCGTAAATGTTTCCGTTTGATTTGATAATGATGTCAGACGCCGTGCTGAAAAGGTCCTCGCCATTCAGCTTCATTTGGGATGCGCTTGCCCCGTTCAAATGAAGGGTAAACTCAGGATAGAAACTGGTCCATCCCACGCTGGGGCAGAACGTTTCCAGCAGCAGGACCATCTGGACACGCTTCTCATTTTCCGAGAGAGGCGTGTTGGCCGCCAGAGAGTAGTTCCAGTTGGCCGGACTGAATCCAGGGTGGCGGGCAGGGTGCAAGGGAGAGCCGGCTTGCGTAACGTCACATCCATAGAATTCACACATCGCATCAGTAACGTCATTTCCGCCAATGATAGGCGGGAAGTTCGAATACCAGACAGCGAACCGCGTGCCGTCAGAATCAGCTAGATCATCGACGAGGAAGCCGGTGTAAGCATCGGTGTTTGGCTGATCAACCTGGGAGAAGCGGTAATCATCCTCGACCGCATAGCGCCTGGCTGTGCCCCCGCCCCTGGCAGCAGGGGATTGCGGGGAGAATGTCGTCAGGCTGCGGGAGTCAGGCAGACCATCGGCGGTGCAGACAAATTGGAACGCGATTTCTGAGATCGTCAGCATGCGGCCGAATCCCTTGTAAACCCTGTCCTTGTTCCACATGGCGGGCGAGACCTGACCATGCCCGGGAAGCACGCCGCGCTGCGCCGAGCGCATGTTGTCCCTACTTCCAAGTTCCGACGATACGTTGTTCACGCTGTTTGGAGATTGGGATATGCGCTGTGGCGTGAAAGTGAAGTTATCAGACCTCATGGAATCCCGGTTCACATACCTGGCCTCATTCGAACCACCCGCTTTGCCCCATGCGTCATTCTCTCTCGCGAGGATGCCGTCATACAGGTTCGTGCAGCGGATATAATCAAAGAACTGGATCGCCAGCTGGTAAACATTCTGCATGCTGTATTTCTCATCAAAACCGCCTGCCGAACCCGACCCTGTTGGCCCGGTCGCCGGCCATGTCAGCTCGGACATCTGAGCGGACAAATACTCAAGCAATTGCGTGTTGCGGCTCAGGGTCGCGTTCCCAGTCAGGTCAAAAGTTGAGCCTGACTGCCCCCCGGCCCTCGAGTCATCAGGATCGTTGTAGGACACCGCGCGGCGAAAATAGTAAGTGCGGTCTGGATTTGATGCGTACACATCCTCGGACTCGATCTGTTTGATGGTGCCGCAAAGGGCGATCATGTTGTCAAACGTGGTGCGTCGCTCCTTGCCAAGAGACTCATCAGGAATCGGCCACATGCAGACTCGTGGCAGCCCATGCAGGGTGAACTCCGGCGAACGGCTATGGGCGGTCAGGAAGAATCTCGAGCGCTCCAAGGTGTCATGGAACAGCCCCGATCCGGGTATTGAGAGCTTCGCAGGAGCGCGTCCATTGGCTCCGGTGTAGCCAGATTCCAGGAAGAGCATCTCGTCCACACTGGCAAACAGACGTTCTTTGGAGAAAGCTGACACGTCGATGCTGTTGGCTGCCGCCCCTTCGTTCCTTTCAGATGAGAAATCGTCCTGGACAAAAGGCCTTGTGCCAGCCTCCGACCCTCCACGACCGATCTTGGGGATCAAATCATAGATTTGTTGTTTCAACTCGACGACTTGCGCCTGGGTGAGCCCGCTGCCGTCACGTCCGGGCATATAGGTGTCGAGGAGGTAGTTCGGGGCAAGAACCGCGCTGAGAGCCGTTGTCGCAGGGTGACCTGGATATCTCTGATACTCGCCCGTTGTGGCGGGAAAGTGCGCCCACTTCGCGTCCCGTTGGTGGTAATAAAACGGCGTGGACATGAACGTGGGTTCCGAGGCCGTGTTGATGTTGATCTTGCAGGATTCGTCATCCGTCCAGAAAGCGATGCGCCCCACAATCGGATTGGTGGCGCTGGGCTGCGATGTGCTCGTGGGACTGACAAAACGATTGGCGGCAGTCAACGCACCCACGGTGCCATCTTCCAGGATGTACATCCACTCCACGGGCATCGGGAGGCGCAGTCTATTGGGGGCACCAGCTGCACCTTCTGGGGTGACGACCTGCTTGGCATAGCTCACTCCTGGGGAACCGAGCAGCGAGCTGTCTGCAGAGTAGGAGAAGCCTTCGACCTGGGTGGTCCCGGGCAGACCATTGTCACCCGCATCCTGACCTCCGGTGCCTGTATTGTAAGCAGCGCGGGGATCGATGATGGGGTAGTAGATCGCATAGCCTGTGCTTTGCCCCTGGGCGCTGGTCACTGTCCCTGGACGGACGACCGGCTCATTGAGATCCACATACCTGGCTGGCAGGGTATCCCAGTTCGCAGGAGCCAGATTGTTTCCACTCAAAAGATTATCTTCCTCCCCGGTTTCAACCATCCGTTGGCTGGAGTACAGCTTGTATGCGGCATTGAAGGAGCCATCAGCATTGTAAACACGGACCATGCCCGGCTGGGTAGCGTGGAACGTATCTTGAGTGCTCGTGGCCTGGCCGTTTTGGATTTGGGCCTGAACAATCGAGACCGCGATGTCACCGAGTTGCTTGGCCGATTTGGCGGCGACGTAGCTCTGAGTGGCTCGGAACTCATTGCGCGTGACCGAGAAAATGGCCACCACAAGCACCGAGATGAGCGCAATTGAGGTGACTACGATCACGAGGGCCAGGCCTCGGCGATCCTTCTTCAGGCGGGAGAGAAACGAGAGTTTCATAGGTAGGACGAAGGTTAATTTTTCGCGATTTTGGGCGAGGCTATGAATTTCGCGCTCAAATCGCAAGGCATTTATCATGTATTTACATGGTCAATTGGACGCCGAGGCACCCAAGACGTTCGTTCGAGCTGCCAAATCCGTGGATTTGCCTCGCATTTGGGCTCCGAAACCAGGCCGAAGCATCATTCCAACCTCTCACCCCTCTTCAGCGGCTTTGGCCGACTGGCGTCCACGGACGCCCGCGGGCTTCTTCGCGGCTTTCGGCTTCGGTTCGCGGGGCGGGAATTCCCAGCTCATGAGGCGTTTGTCGCCCGGTTTGCAGGCGAGGAAGGCGCTGAAGGGACGGCCGCGCTTGCTGATCATGTTCACGATGAGCGAGGTCTTGCCGTCCTGGAAGAACTCACGGGCGTTTTCAGGCGTGATCTCCTTTTTGCAGAGCATCTTCGGCAGGCGTGCATTGCATTTGCCGGACTCGGTGATGGCCAGCTTGCAGGCGTAGTTGTCCGGCGTGTCGTAAATTTGGTTGTCGCGCTTCTTGAGGGCGCAGACCGGGCATTTCGTGATCACGGGGCACTCGTCCCAGTTGATGGCGTCAGGATCGTTGCCTTCGAAGACGAAGCCGACCTTCATGTCGTCTTTGATGGAGAGTGCGGCGTTGAATTCCTTGCCCTTCTTGCTGCGGAAGCCTTCCAGCGGGCCGACGAAGCGTTTTTCGATCAGTGTGCGGATTTCGTCGTCGCTCATCGGGCGCGAGGCGACGGTCTTATAGACACGCACTTTGCACTTCGGATTTTTGCAGCCGTAGAACTCCTCCGTCTGCTTGTAGCCGTCCTTGCTGCCGCAAACGCCGCAGGTGGCTTTGAACTCGGGATACACCTTCTCCTTGGCCGCTTTGGATGCCGCCTTGGTCTTTTCGACGATCTGATTCGTCAACGAGCGGATCTCCTTCATGAAGCGCTCGCGGTCGAGCTGGCGGTGCTCCATCTGGCGCAGCTTGTATTCCCACTGGCCGGTCATTTCGGGCGAGGAAAGCACCTCGATGCCGATTTCACCGATCTGCTCGGTCAGCGCGAGACCCTTCTGCGTCACGTGCATGTCACGCTGCACCCGCTCGATGTAGCGGTCCATGATGAGGCCTTCGATGATGGCCGCACGCGTCGCGGGAGTGCCCAGACCACGCTCGCTCATCGCCTCGGCGAGTTCTTCGTCCTCCACGAATTTGCCTGCGCCTTCCATCGTGGAAAGCAGCGTCGCTTCCGTGTAGCGGGGCGGCGGCTTGGTTTGCAGTTCGCTCACCTCGACTTCGAGCGTCTTGGCCAGATCGCCATCATTCGCGGCCACGAGCAGCTTTGCCGCGTCCTCGCCGCTTTCAGCGGTCTCTTCGTCGGCTTTTTTGCCGTAAACACCGAGCCAGCCGGGGGATTTGAGCACCTTGCCATCGCTCTTGAAGGCATCGCTGCCCACGCGGGTGATGCGGGTAGTCACTTCAAACTCCGCCGCCGGGAAAAACACCGCCACAAAGCGGCGCGCCACCATGTCGAAGAGCTTCTGCTCGGCTTCCGGCAGTTCCTTCGGCGGGATGAGGCCGGTGGGGATGATGGCAAAGTGATCGCTCACCTTGCTGTTGTCGAAGATGCGCTTGTTCGGCCGCACCCACTGGTTGCTGACCACCGTGGCGGCGTGCGTGCCCAGCTCATGCGGCAGCGCGTCCTGCTTGCGGCTGTCGTGACTGGCAAAGGTCTTCATCGTATCGATCACCGTGCCGATGTAATCCTCCGGCAGGTGGCGGGAATCCGTTCGCGGGTAGGTCAGCACCTTGAACTTCTCATACAGCGCCTGCGCGATTTGCAGGGTGCGACGGGCGGAGAAGCCGAAGCGATTGCTCGCCTCGCGCTGAAGGCTCGTGAGGTCGTAGAGCAACGGCGCGGCCTGACGGGCCGGTTTGGTCTGCTGCTCGATTTTGCCCGGTTTGCCCGTGCAACGATCGGCGATGGCCTGCGCGGTCTTTTCATCCCACAGGCGCTCGGCCTTCTTGTGCTCGTCGTTCTCGTCCTTCTTGAACGATTCGTCGATCCAGCGGCCCTGGTAGCGACCGCCGGGCACTTCAAAGAGCGCGATGGCCTCCCAGTAGGTGCGAGGCACAAAGGCGGCGATCTCGCGCTCGCGTTTCGCCAGGATGGACAAGGTAGGCGTCTGCACGCGGCCCACGGGCGTGAGGCGGAAGCCGCCGTGGCGGGAATTCAGCGCGGTGAGAGCGCGGGTGCTGTTGATGCCGATGAGCCAGTCGCTCTCGCTGCGGCATTTCGCGGCATCGGCCAGCGGCTGCATCTCCGAATCGCTGCGCAGCTTTTTAAAGGCATCCAAGATGGCCCCCTGGGTCATGGATTGCATCCACAGGCGCTGCACCGGC
>JBKCXA010000462.1:0-3421 GCA_046316935.1 Prosthecobacter sp. | reverse complement strand
GGGTGGCGATGTTGCCGAGTTGCACGGTCTCGGCGAGCGGCGCGGCGTAATGGAAGCCATCGCTGGTCTTTTTGCCTTCGAGGCAGGCATCGATCCAGGTGTGCCAGTGGCTGCGGCCTTCTTCTTTGGGATATTTGAAGCCGGTGAATTTATCCAGCCCGTAGAGACGCGGCCCGGCCACATGCGCCTGCACGAGGCAGCCGTTTTCACCGATGAAAACGCTGCCGCTGGCAGGCAGATCAATGTCACCCGGCATCTGGGCGATCTTGTGGCTCGGCTTCAGGCCGCCATCCATCCAGGTGACCTTCAAGGTCTTGCCTGCGGTGTAGGCAGTGCCGGGGAAGACGTAGCTCACCATCTCATGCGAAGGCCAGATGTGCTCATTCACACCGCTGTTCTTCGCGGTGATGCTGATCGGCGCGGTCAATTCGAGGGCGGTGAAGACGGGATCGAGGATGTGGCAGCCGAAATCACCCAGCGCACCGCCGCCGAAGTCCTGCCAGTCACGCCAGGAGAAGGGATGATACGCGGGCGCATAATCACGCATTGGCGCGGCACCGATCCACAGGTCCCAATTCAGATTCGCGGGAGCTTGAGCGGCGGGCGGTGGGGCGAGAAGGCGCGTGCGTTCGTTGCCCGTGACACCCACCCAGGACCACACTTCCTTCACCTTGCCGATGGCACCTTCTTTGATGAGGCGTGTGCCCAGACGATATTCGAGCGCGGAATGAATCTGATTGCCCATCTGCGTGGTCACGCCGGTCTTCTCCGCCCACAGGCGCATCTGCCGGGCCTCCCACACCGTGTGAGCGAGCGGCTTCTGGCAATAGACATGCTTCTTCTTCTGCATCGCCGCCACGGCCACCGGCGCATGCATGTGATCGGGAATGCCGACGGTCACAGCATCAAAGCCATCGCCGAGCGTGCTGAACATCTCGCGGTAGTCGCTGAAGTGCTTCACCCCTGGATGCGCCTTGTCCGCCTGATCGAATCGGTTCGCATCCACATCGCAGAAGCCGACGAATTTCACCGCGGCATGCGTGCCGACATTCTTCAGATCCGTGAAGCCCATGCCATTCACACCCACACAGGCCACCTGGAGTTTGCTGTTGAGATTCTGGCCGCGCACGAGCGATGGAAAAGCGACGGCAGCGGAGGCGAGCGAGGTGTTTTGAAGGAAGGAACGGCGTGTGGTGGTCATGGCGCAGCTACTACGCATGCACAGGAGCATGAATTGCACACAGTCGAGCAAGCACGGTGGATCAAAGCGCCCCGAGCGATGCTTTTATAGCCGCATGGACCACCAAACACACTCCCAACGCCGGTGGTTGCGTGTCGGCCTCACCGCCTGCGCAGCCGTGTCCCTCGTCGCCACTGCCAACGCCGGATCTCCGGTCGCCGCCCCAAAGAACCCGGTGCCCGTGGTTGCCGCGGACTGGAAGGCCAACACCATCGCGCCGGTGACCAACCCGATCTTCTTTGAAGATGCAATCATCCGCTCCGAGATCCGCCCGATCTTCGTGCATCACACGATCGACAACAACTTCCTCGGCGGCGGCACCGCTCAGCTCTATGCGCTTCAGCTCCGCTACGCCGTGACGGACCGCTTCGCCCTCATCGCCACGCAGGACGGCTACTTCGACGTGAACAACGACGCCATCGGCAACCCCGACGGCTGGATGGATCTCGCCGCCGGCTTCAAGTATGCGCTGATCGACAATCCTGCCGCCCAGTTCATCCTCACGCCCGGCCTCACCTTTCACATTCCGACCGGCGACCGCCGCGTGTTCCAAGGCCGTGGGGGTGGCGAGTTCAATCCCTTCGTCTCCTTCCAGAAAGGCTTCGGCGATCTCCATGTGAGCGGTAACCTCGGCCTCCGCATCCCGGTGACCGCCGATGAGCAGAACCTCATGGCCCACTACAGCCTCATGGTGGACTACTACACCTGCCGCTGGTTCATCCCCTTCGTCTCCGCGAACTTCTGGACCAATCTGAACGACGGCACCAACATCGGCCTGCGCAGCAATGGCTATGATGTGATCAACTTCGGCGCCAGCGACGTCAACGGCGTCACGCAGGGCATGGTGGGCATCGGCTTCCGCAGCCGCATCACCAACAACATCGACCTCGGTGCCGCTTATGAAGTTGCCGCCATCCGTCCGTATGGTCTGACGAACAACCGTCTGACCTTCGACATGTGCATCCGCTTCTAGACTAGATTTACCGGTTGGTTACCGGTGTGTTGAAGACAACAAAATGGCGCATGGGAGCAGGGGTGCTTCCATGCGCTTTTTTCATGCAACAATCAAACCACCGGCGGCTGGTAGTTCAGCAGCTCGATCTCGACGGCGTGCTTCTTTTCCGGCTGCACTTCCACGACGGAGATGGAGCCGTATTCGATGTTGAAGTGCGCCATGCGCATGAGCGGCATCTCCAGCAGCAGGGCCAGCATCACGCGGATGATGCCGCCATGGCAAAACACAGCCACACGCTGATGCGGATGGGCCTCCAGGATGCGCTGGGTGCATTCGCCGACGCGTTGTTTGATCTGCGAAACGGGCTCACCATTCGGGATGCCGTCGTTTTCGATGATTTCGAGCCAGTCAAAGGCGCTCACGCCAAAAATGCTCTGCACCTCGTCCCAACGGTTGCCGGTCCAGTCGCCGAAATCGACCTCACGCAGTCCATCGAGAAACACGGGCTCCATCTCGCGGGAGGTCGCGGTGGGAGCGAGCGTTTGCCGCACTCGCTGCATGGGGCTGGCGTAGATCGTATCCAGCGGCGTATCGCGCAGCCACTTCGCCACCGCCTCCGCCTGACGCAGGCCGAGCGGTGAGAGAGCCATGTCGACGCGGGAACCGCCGAAAACCTTGTGATAACGCTCCTCCACCTCGCCGTGACGGATGAGATAGAGCTGCGTGGGATGGTTGGGGAGATGCAGTTTCACGACAAAACCTCGGTCAAAGTCCTCGCGATGCGTTTCTGAGTGGCCTCGCGGCCGATCAGATGAGCGATGGTGGTCACGCCAGGGCCGCGAGACTGCCCGCTGAGCGCAAAACGCAGCAGCGGCATCATCGCGCCGGGCTTCACGCTGAGTTCTTTGGCGGCAGCCTCGACGGCGTCATGCACGCTCTGCTCGCTCCACTCGGTGGCGACAGCCAGTTTGTCAGCGGCGGCTTTGAGTAGCGAGGCATTCTCCGGCTTAGCCTTCAGCTTCGTCACCACATCGGCTTCAAAAGCATAGTCCTCGACGAAAAAGTAATGCACCCATTCCGGCAGTTCGGCGAGCAGGCTCACCTTCTCACGCACGCTGTGAACGGCCGCCGCGGCCATCACGTCGTCGGACCACGCCAGATTCTTCGCGGCCAAAAACGGCCTCGCGTGCTTGAGCAGCTCTTCGGGGCTCAGTTCACGCAGATAC
>JBKCXA010000461.1:0-8110 GCA_046316935.1 Prosthecobacter sp. | reverse complement strand
GCCGTCGCACGATCCGAGGTGGCCAGCAGGCCCTGCTCCTGCAGCAGCGTGGCCAGAGCAATGCCGCCGATGCCGTAGGCGGAGCGGTTGAGGATAGAGCGGCGAGTGTGAAGCATGAGACTTCTACGTCCGGCGCGGTGGCATCTTTTGCATGCGATGGAGTTTGTGACATGCTCGCCACGTGCCTCCCACTTCTCAGCGCCTCGAATGGCTCGATCTCTTTCGAGGTCTGGCCGTGCTCGGGATGGTGTGGACGCATGCGGCGAACACCTTCCTCACCGCCGAGTTGAAGGCCTCCGCATGGTTTGTGACCATGACCTCGTATCACGGGCTGATCGCCCCGGCGTTCTTTTGGATCGCTGGCTATGCCCGGGCGCATGTGACGATGGGCAAAACCAAGCCCGCCTGGCCGGTGGCAAAGCGTCTGCTGCTCGTGTGGCTCATCGGCTACCTCATGCATGTGCCGTGGGATCACCTGTTGGATGCTCAAGCCATGCGTGCGGTGGCCACGGTGGATGTGCTGCATTGCCTGGCGGTCTCCGGCTTGATCCTGCTGGCCGTGGAAAAGCTGGGGAAGGGCAGGGAAGCCGCCGCGCTGGTCTTGATGCTGTTTTTTGTCGGTTTGGAGAAATCGGCGCGTGAATGGCAAACGGGCATTTTGATGCTCGATCAATACTTCAACCGCCTCCACGGCTCGCAGTTTGCTCTGTTTCCATGGGTTGGTTTTGGGCTCGCGGGCTTTATCACGCGACGTGCCTGGGACGGGCAACTGAATCGCTCGGCAGCGGGCGTGGTGCTCGCCGGGGTCACATTGGCTTGGGGTCTTTCTTGGCTCGATGATCTGCCCGCTTTCTTTATGGAACGCCTCGGCTGGGTGATGATGGCGGCGGTGGCTGTCGCAGGTATGGCGGGCCTCTTGAGCCGCTTCACCGGTTGGCTGCGACTCGCCGGACGTGAATCGCTGCTGCTCTATGTCGCCCATCTGATGCTGATCCACTCGATTCCGCTGCCCAAGCAGCCCTTGCAACATCTCATCGGCCCCACGCAGCACGTCGGTGGCGTCCTCGCCGTCTTCGCCGGGCTTTTCGCGGCTTCTTGGCTGCTCGGGGCTTGGAATGAGCGGCGGAAGAAGGTGCCGATAACTTCTCGATAAGTTCGATTTGGACTGCGGCAGCAGGCTGCCGCAGTCCATGAGTGAAACCTGAAACTTGGAACTTTAAACTTCCTCGTTTGCGCCCAAACTCCGCCCCTCCATGTCCGAACCTGCTTCCAACGCCCCCGCTTCTCTCGATTTCATCCGCGAAATGATCGCCGCCGATCTGGCGGAAGGACGCAATGGCGGCCAGATCGTCACCCGTTTCCCCCCGGAGCCGAATGGCTACCTCCACATCGGCCACGCGAAGAGCATCTGCCTGAATTTCGGTCTCGCCCAGGAGCATGCGCCGAACGCCCGCTGCCACCTGCGCTTTGACGATACGAATCCCACCAAGGAGGAAGTCGAATACGTCGAGAGCATCAAGGCGGACGTGAAGTGGCTCGGCTTCGATTGGGGCGAGCACATGTTCTTCGCCAGCGACTACTTTGAGAAGCTCTACCTCTTCGCCGAGCAGCTCATCAGCAAAGGCCTCGCCTATGTGGATGACCAGTCGCAGGAGGAGATGCGCCTGAATCGCGGCACGCTCACCACGCCCGGCACTCGCAGCGTTTACGCCGACCGCACCCCGGAGGAAAACCTCGATCTCTTCCGCCGCATGCGGAAGGGCGAGTTCAAAGAAGGCGAGAAGGTCCTGCGTGCGAAGATCGACATGGCCTCGCAGAACATGCATCTGCGTGATCCGGCCCTGTATCGCATCCTGCACGCCCATCACCACCGCACCGGCGATGCCTGGTGCATTTACCCGATGTATGACTACGCGCATCCGCTCAGCGATGCGCTCGAAAGCATCACGCACAGCTTGTGCACGCTCGAATTCGAGGTGCATCGCCCGCTTTACGAGTGGCTCATCAATAACGTCGATGGCCTGCCCGGCCAGCCTTATCAGCGTGAGTTTGCCCGCCTGAACCTCAGCTACACGGTCATGAGCAAGCGCAAGCTGCTCCGCCTCGTCAAAGAAGGTCTCGTGAGCGGCTGGGACGATCCCCGCATGCCCACCATCAGCGGCATGCGCCGCCGTGGCATCACGCCCGCCGCCATTCGCAGCTTCTGCAAAACCATCGGCCTCACGAAGTTCAACTCCCTCACCGAGATCGCCTTGCTCGAGCACGCCATCCGCGAGGACCTCAACAAGGTCGCCCGCCGTGCCTACGGCGTGCTGCGCCCGATCAAGGTCGTCATCGAAAACTACCCCGAGGACAAAGTGGAGTATTTCGAAGCCGCCAATCACCCAGAAGATCCCGCCGCCGGAACTCGTCAGGTGCCGCTCTGCCGTGAAATCTACATCGACTCCGATGACTTCATGGAGGTGCCGGTCGATGGATTCCATCGCCTGAGGCCCGGTGGCGAGGTGCGACTGAAATTTGCCTTCTGCATCATCTGCAAAGAGGTCGTCAAAGATGCCGCCGGTAACATCACCGAGCTTCGCTGCACCTACGACGAGGCCACGCGCCATGGCGTGAAGCCCGAAGGCCGACCAAAGCCCAAAGGCATCATCCACTGGGTCAGCGCCCGTCATGCCATCGACGCCCCGGTGCGCCTCTACGACCGTCTTTTCACCGTCGAGACGCCCGATGCCGATGCCGGCGAGGATGGCGACTTCACGCAGTTTTTGAATCCCGCGTCTCTCGAAGTGCTCACCCACGCCAAACTCGAACCCAGCCTCAAAGACGCCGCTCCCGGCTCCCACTGGCAGTTTGAGCGTGTCGCCTACTTTTACGCCGATCCGGTCGATTCGAAGCCTGGTGCGCCGGTCTTCAACCGCACGGTCACGCTGAAGGACGGCTGGACTCCGGCGAAGAAGTAGCCGCAGCTTCCCATTGGGAGCGCCAATGGTCGAGCCGTTCTTTGATGCGGGCTTCGAGGCCGTTGCTGGTGGGCTCGTAGTAGATGCTGCCGCCCTCCAGGCAGCGCTGGGGCACAAAACCTCCGTCGTAATCGTGCGGGTAAAGATAGCCCTCGCCATTGCCGAACTGCTTTGCGCCTTTGTAATGACCATCGCGCAGGTGTCGTGGCACGGGCAGCGTGCGTCCCTCGCGGATGTCCTTCAGCGCGGCATCAATGCCCATGTAGGCGCGGTTGCTCTTCGGCGCGGTGGCATTGTAAACGGCGGCGTGGGCCAGGATGATCCGCGCCTCCGGCATGCCGATGGCCTCGACAGCCTGCTGCGCGGCCACGGCGACACGCAGCGCGTTGCTATCGGCCATGCCCACGTCCTCGCTGGCGGCGATCACGATGCGCCGGGCGATGAAGCGGATGTCCTCACCGGCGTGCAGCATCTTCGCCAGCCAGTAGAGCGTGGCATCGGGATCGCTGGCACGCATGCTTTTGATGAAGGCGCTGATGGTGTCGTAATGCGCGTCGCCATCGCCATCATAGACGACCGTCTTCTGCTGCATGCTCTCTTCCGCCGCGGCCAAGGTGATGACGATCTCGCCTTTCGCATCCGGCGAGGTGGTGAGCACGGCCAGCTCCAGCGCATTCAGGCAGCGCCGCGCATCGCCATCGGCCACGGTGGCCAGATGAAGGCGTGCATCGGCATCGATGCGCACGTTTTGCGCAGCGAGACCTCGCTCGGAGTCGGTTAAAGCGCGGTCGATGAGGCCTTCGAGGTCGGCGATGCCGAGCGGCTCAAGCTGGAAGACCTGCGAACGGCTCACAAGCGGGCTGTTGACGTAAAAGAAGGGATTGTGCGTCGTGGCACCGATGAAGCGCACGGTGCCGCGCTCGAGATGCGGCAGCAGCACGTCCTGCTGGGCTTTGTTGAAGCGGTGGATCTCATCCACGAAGAGGATCGTGGTCTTTTCATACAGCCGCAGGTGCTGCTGCGCGTGCTCCGCCTCCCGCCGAATGTCCGCCACACTGCTCTCGACGCCGCTGAGCGTGATGAAGCGCGATTTCGTCTCCTGGCTGATGATGTGCGCCAGCGTGGTTTTGCCCACGCCGGGAGGTCCGTAAAGGATGATCGAGGAAAACCGATCCGCCTGCACCGCCCGGCGCAGCAGTTTGCCCTCCGCGAGGATGTGCTGCTGGCCGGTGTACTCGGCCAGCGACCTCGGCCGCATGCGCGAGGCCAGCGGGGCGACCTTGCCATGCATCGTCACCGCGCCGCGGTTCGGTTCCGCGGTGGGTGGTTGGGCAAAAAAGTCGTCGGTCATGAGGCGGCGGACGAGATGCCGAGCAAATGGCGCTTTGCACTTCGATTTTGCCCGCCACACTGGTCGCCCGATGAAAGTCTCCAAAAAAGCCGAATACGCCCTCCGCGCCCTCGTGGCGATGGGGCGTGCCCGCGAGGGGACGAATTTCTCGATCCAGGACCTGGCGAGGTCGGAAGGCATCCCGCTGAAATTTTTGGAGCAGATCCTTCTGGCTCTCAAAAACGGCGGCCTGCTGCGCAGCAA
Organism: Prosthecobacter sp.; assembly: GCA_046316935.1. GTDB lineage: Bacteria > Verrucomicrobiota > Verrucomicrobiia > Verrucomicrobiales > Verrucomicrobiaceae > Prosthecobacter. The sequence continues at coordinate 3,556 of JBKCXA010000461.1, read as the reverse complement.
GCGTGGCGTGGGCGGCGGCTATCAACTCGTGGCCAAACCCGCCCGCATCACGCTGGGCGAGGTCGTCACGATCTTCGACGGCCCGTTTGATCCGCTGCCCGGAAGCGAAAGCTTGGCGCTGGGTCAGGTGTTTGGCAGCTTGAAGGAGCAGGTCGCCCGCTGGTTCACCGAAACGACCGTGGCCGATGTGATCGAACGCGAGCGACAGAAGGAGAGCGTGAGCTTCGAGATCTAGACCGGCTTCGCGAAGCGATAGTGGCTGACGATCCACTCCTCACCTTCGCGGTATCCCCACAGCTCGGCGCAGGCCATGTAGAAGATGCGCCAGTAGCTCCACCATTTCACCGCCTGGTCCTCGCCATAGGTTTCGCGGAAGAGCGGCATGATCTCGGCCTTGTTTGCGTCCATTTTCGACAACCAAGCCTCGGAGGTCTTGCTGTAGTGCATGCCGCTGACACACCAGTGGTCCTCGATCTTGAGGTGATCCTGGAAATAGAGCAGCAGGTCATCACTCGGCATCTGACCGCCGGTGAAGAAATACTTCGCCATCCAGTCCGCGTCGCTCGTGGCCTCGAAGTGGTAGGCGTAGTCGCGGTGGGTGAAGATGTGCACGAAGAGCTTGCCACCCGGCTTCAGCCAGGTGGACACGCGACGCAGCAGTTCCTGGTAGTTCTTCATGTGCTCGAACATCTCCACCGACACGCAGCGGTCGAAAATGCCATCGCCCACGCCTTCAAAGGTCACCATGTTCGCGGTAACGATGGTCAGATTCTTCAGTCCTCGCTTCGCCGCCTCGGCATCGATGAATTCTTTCTGGGTGCGCGAGTTCGAAACGCTGGTGATTTGAGCATTCGGGTAGTGCTCCGCCATCCACAGCGAGAGCGAGCCCCAGCCGCAGCCAAGCTCCAGAATGCGCTGCCCATCGGCGAGTTCCGCACGCTCGCAGGTCATCTGCAGCATGATGGCCTCCGATTCATCAAACGTCGTCGTTTCCTCCGGCCAGTAACCGCTGCTGTATTTCAAATGCTTGCCAAGGCAGAGCTGGTAGAAGCGCGTCGGCACCTCGTAGTGCTGCTCATTCGCTTCTTGCGTGGCGATGGCCACCGGCATGGCCTTCAACTCGGCCACATAGCGCAACAACCGGGCCTTTTGCGCCTCGATATTCGGCTCCTTGTTCTTCGCCAGCACATTGGCCAGGCGCTGGCGGATGCCAAAGCGGATCACCGCATCCGGCAGGAGGTCTTTGGCGAGGAGGTCGTTGACGTTGAGCATGGTGCGAGGCCATGCGCCCGCGGGGAGCGGGCAGATTCATTTTTCACCCGGTTGCTCTTACCGCCACTCGTGCTTTGGATAGCGGCCGCGGAGCTGGGCTTTCACGGCGGGGTAGCCCTCTTTCCAGAAGCGGCCGAGGTCTCCCGTCGTCTGAATCGGCCTTTGCGCCGGTGAGAGGAGATGAACGGTCACGCTGATGCGTCCGGCGGCGACTTTGGGGTTTTCGTGGATGTCGTACATCTGCTGGAGGACGACGCTGACGCACGGGGGCTGCTTCTCGCTGTATTCGATGCGGGCGGTGCGGCCGTTTTTGAGGGCGTAGCGCTCGGGGGCGTATTTTTCGAGCATCTCGCGCTGCATATGGCTGAGCCAGGCGTGCAGCGCGGGGAAGACCTCGCGGTCCTTGAGCTGGCGATAAGTGGTGCAGCCATGGCAGAGCTGCTCGATGATGAGATGGCGGTCCTCCTCGGAAATCGCGGGGATTTCGAGCTCCGGCATCCATTTGGAGAGGCAGTTCACTCGCGTGATCCATTGCTCGACCTTTTCATTCCAAAGCGGCAGCTCGAGTCGCCCGGCGATGACTTCGGCGGCGAGGAGTGAGGCGGCCTGCGTCTCATCGGGCTCGCCACGTTCCTTGCTGGCGAGCACGAGGCTGCGGAAGCGAGTCTCCTCCATGTTCATGACGCGGCGGTTCACGCTGTCGTAGCGGGCGCTACGGCCGCTGGTGAGATCATCGGGAAACAGCTCTCGCAGCCAGGCCTCGTCGATGGCGGTGACGTTGTTGAGCTTCACGGTGAGCGCCTTGCCCTGCACCTCGACGATCTCCGCAGCGACGAGCAATCGCGGCGCTTTGATGTGCGCATCTTTGTCGAGATGACCGGTGTAACCGCCCGCGAGTCGATAAATGCGGCTGCCGGGGCTGGTTTCGACGCCGAGATGGTCGCTGAACGCGGCGAGCAGCGTTTTGGCGAGTGCTTCGCCATCGGCGACCTCGTCGTTGATGGTCAAACCGGCACGTTTGGCGAGGTGAAGGAACTGTTCTTCGCTGCGAGCGGCTTCACGCGAAGCCATGGCGTGCAGACCGTAACGAGCGCAGGCATCCGGTTCGAAGTTCATGGCCTCCGCACGCGTGAAAGCTCGCAACAGGGCCTGGAACTCGCTGAGGTCGTCCTTTTGCCAGAACTCCTCGTTTTTGTGCGAGGCGTTGTTTTGGCCCACGAGCAGGATTTCGCGTCCCTGAGCGATGGCGGCACACAAAGCGGCCTCGCGTAAACAACCGAACTCCGCCGCGGCCAGCAGCATGCGCGAGAAACGCGGATGCAGCGGGAATTTCGCCATCTGGCGGCCGAGCTCGGTGATGCGGCCTCCCGTGTCGGTGGCACCGAGGTCATGAAGGAGGTCCTCAGCGCGTTTCAAAGAGGCAGGAGCGGGAGCTTCGAACCATTCGAGGTCAGAGTTTGGCAACAGAATGGTGGCAGCAGAATTTTTTGATTCATTCTGCTGCCCACATTTTGTTGCCATCTTTCTGGGTTCTGAAAAGAGCACCCGCAGCGCCAAGAGCGCCTCACTGAGATCCAAACGCTGCACTTCGGGCAACTCGCATTCGGGGCGGTGGAGGTGTTCGCGTTCGGTCCAGAGCCGCACGGCGATGCCGGGACCGAGACGACCGGCACGACCGGCGCGTTGCTCAGCGGAGGCACGGCTGATTTTCTGCACGGTGAGGGTGTTGATGCCGCGACGGGCGTCGTAGTTCGCGATGCGGGCCGTGCCGCCGTCGATGACGGCTTTGACGCCTTCGATGGTGAGGGAGGTTTCGGCGACGTTCGTGCTGACGATGATCTTGGGCTGCTCGCCGGGCGTGACGGCGGCGTCTTGATCCTGCGGCGTGAGTTCGCCATGCAGCGGCACGACACGGCGGCCGCGGGCAAAGGCGCGGCCTTGGATCGCGGCGATGGTTTTGCGGATCTCGTGACCGCCGGGCATGAAGACGAGCATGTCACCGCTGAAGCCGGGCGAGGTCGCGAGTGCTTCGCAGGCGCGGGCAGCTTGATCCCACACGGGCTCGGGATAGCCGTTTTTTTGCGGCACGGGTGCTTGATAGCGGATTTCAACCGGGAAGGTGCGGCCTTGCGATTCGAGCAGTTTGCTCGGCTGCATGAAATCGACCAGCGGACCCGGCACGAGCGTGGCGGACATGACGATGATCTTCAAATCCGGCCGACGCGTGCGCTGCAACTTGCGAGCAAAGGCGAGCACGAGATCGCCATCGAGATGGCGCTCATGA
>JBKCXA010000460.1:0-6787 GCA_046316935.1 Prosthecobacter sp. | reverse complement strand
AGTGCTAAACCGACTACTCGGTGGCGTGACACCGCCGGTCCAGTTTGAGCCGGTGCTCCAGTTCAAAGTGCCGCTGGTGGTCGCATTCCACACGGTGGTGCTGGGCGCGGCACCATCGACGATCACATTGAAGGTCGTGCTGCCCGTGAGCGAGCCATCGTTGGCCGTGAGTGTGATGGTGCTGCTGCCAGACTGGCCTGCGACGGGCGTGAGTGAGACTGTGCGCTCGCCGCCGCGCAAAACGGTGCCGCCGAGATTGTCGAAGACCGCCGCGCAAAGCGTGGCGTCCACGCGACTCGACACCGCCATGCCGATGTCGTGCGTGGTTCCGGTGAAGGCGACGGTTTGCTCCGTGCCCACCGCCTGCCAAGCGCCTGCGATGCCATCGTTATCTGTGGCGTAAAAGGCGGTGTAGGTCGAGCCCGTGCGCACGAGTCGCAGCCAGCAAGGTGCGCTGGCGAGCGGCAGCGTGGCGGTGACGACGGCATCCGTGGAGGCGGTGCCACGCTGCACAAAGCTCACGCCCTCGCTGCCGGTGACACGCACACTGACGAAGCGTGCAGTGGCAGCGGTGGACTCGCGCATCATGAGGTTCGCCTCGGCATTGGAGGCCGTGTGATCCAGCGAGACGACGCGTGCGATCATCTCAGCATCGCCGGTGAAACTCTGCCGCACCCAGCGGAAGGAATCACCTGCGGCCGGACCGATGCCGGTGCCCGCACCATTCACCACAAAGGTGCCGCGACTCTCCGTGAGGCTGCCCGCCGTGGTCACGGTGCCGATGTCGCTATTCGTCCACGCCGCAGGAGCCGCACCCACGGTGATGTTCGCATTCGGGAGCAGCGTTTGATTTGAAGAAGAAGCCGTCAGCGTGAGACTGCGAACCTCCGTCTCCGCATCCAAAAGACGCACGGACACGGGCGAGGCCGCGGCATTGACCGGGATGTAGCGATCCGGCACGGTCACGATGGACGGCGGCTGATTGGAGCCAGTGACGGTGATGGCGAGGTTGTTGCCGATGACGCTCAGACCATGGTGGTGCCGCGCTCCCATGCGTGAGCGGTTGAAGATCTCGTTGCGGGTGGAGAGTCCGGTTTGGAATAAAACCTCATCCATCACGCCATCGAACCAGCGATCCACATTCGCCGTGGTGCTGCCATGACCGCCGACGACCACCGGAGCGGCTTGATTCACGTTCATCGTCACGCCGGTGACACTGCCACGCAGGAACCGGCCGACGTAGAGGTAGAAGTCGCCGGTATTCGTCGCGGTGCGGTCGTAGCTCAGCGTGAGGTGATGCCACTGGCCTGCCGGAATGCCGGAGCACACGATTTCCTTTTCCAAGCCGCCTGCGCCCCATTTTTGCAGCTTCAGCACATCGCTTCCGGCGGCAAAAAAGAGCTCCAGCTCGTTCTCGGTGCCGTGACCATCGCCATCGCCGAGGTGAAAGACAAAATCCTCGGTGTCCGTGCCGCCGCGCTTCACCCACGCGGAGAGCGTCCAGTCCGCATCGTTCAAATTGTGATCGGTGGTGGTCAGCGTGCGCCGCAGACGTGCCCCGCTGCTGCCATTTTGAGCCAGCACGAGAGCATTGGCAGATTGCGGCGAGAGAGCCGTCGGCACGCCAGCATCATACGCGTAGGTGCCGCCATTGATGGATTGCAGCGTGCCGGTGCGATTGTAGTTCGACTGGTCGGTGCTCAGCGCATCCTCGTGCATATCCGGCGGCTCGAAATCATAGAAGAAGCGGAAGCCTGCTCCCAGCGACTGATCCCGCACCACGAGGCGGTAGTTGGTCGTGCCGTTGAAGTTCGGATTCGGCGTGAAGCGAGCGGTGTAGCCATCTGGCAGCAGCGTCATCTTGCCATTTCGCACCCGATCCACTTCAAAGAAGATGCGCTCATCCGGTGTGATGTCGTCAGAGACAAAGGCACGCAAATCAATGTCCACCGGCGTGTTCTCGCTCGTGGTGGGCGTCGTCGTGGCGAGCACGGGCTTGGCATTCACCGTGACCGGCCACACGTAGGTGCCCGTGTTTCCCTCGGGATCAGTCGCGGTGATGGTGATGTCCACCGAGCCACTCACCGTGCTGCCTGCGGACGCGGTGATCGTGCGTGTGGTGCCGGTGCTGAAGGTGACGCTGGCATCCGGGATGATGGATTGATTCGAAGACGAAGCGCTCAGCGTGAGAGCGGAGATGGCCGTGTCCGCATCCGCCAGCGGCAGAGGGATGGCTCCCGTGCTCGATCCCTGGTCCGTGAGACCGTTTTTCATCGTCGCGGTGAAGGTGGGTGCGCCAGGCGGTGCGAGGAAATTCTTTCCCGTCTGGCTCGGACCCACCGTCACGGGATTCGTGAAGCCGCTGGTCACAAAACTCGCACCCGTCTTGGTCGCGGTGAGTGTGTAACTGCCTGCCGCGAGACCCGTGATGGAGTAAGCGCCATCACCATCTGTCGTCGCACTCTGCGTGGGTGATGCACTCACGACCACGCCCTGCATCGGTGCGCCCAGCGTGGTGCTCACCGTGCCCTGAATGGAGAAGCCGCTGCTGCCGCCCACCTGCACCAGCAGCGATGCCGTGGTGGTCTGGCCTTTCATGTCTGTGACGATGCAGCGCACCGTCTTTGTGCCCGTCGTGCTCCAGCTCTTGCTCGCAGTCGGGCTGTTGTTCGCCGTCGTCGTTCCATCACCCCATTCCCAAAAGTGGGCCAGCGTGTCGCCATTCGGATCACTCGCCGTGGCGGTGAAGGTCACGCTGACATTGATCGCTGGATTTGCGTTGGTGGAGCCAAGCGTCACCGTGGGCTTCACATTGCCCGCAAAGGTGCCGCGATTCACCGTGACATCCATCCAGGCCACGCCATCGCCATCCGTTCCGCGTGCCACCGGCGTGATGTGAATGCCCGCCGCCGTGTCTGAGAAGGTTTTGCCCATCGGCAGCACCGCATCGTCTTTTTGGAAAGTGGTGGGCACCATGTCGAGCAGCAGCGGCTGTTGATAGCCGCCATTGATGTCCGCCCAATTGACGAGCACGCCGTCACGCATGCCGAAGCTCGTGCCGTAGAGCTGCCGATACTCCACCCAGTAGTCATCCGTGCTGCCAGCGCGATCTACCGCCAGAGCACGCTGGTTTCCATCCGCCTGCACTTTGTCCATGGCACGGATGCGCGTGGTCGTGCTGCCATCGGTGGTGACCTTCACCACATCCGTCATCGGCATCCAGTCGAGGTATTCTTTGAACGTGGCACCGAAATGCCGCAAAAACGCGGATGAGCTGCCCACGCCCATCAGGTCGAAAACATTGCCGTAGTCCCAGACGGAGCCCGGGCCGATGACGCTGCCATCATCCGTGTCCCAGGCACCCGCGTGCGGCAGGCCAAAGTTGTGCCCGATCTCATGGGCGCAGGTTTTGAGGTTCCACTGCGAATTGTGCACCCATGATCCACGAGCGCCCACATTCGCCATGCCGGAGGTGTAGGGCAGCAGCGGCGTGGCACCCGTCACGACGATCTCATGCGTGTAGTTGAGGTAATTGAAGCCCGCGGCATTTGCGGCAGCTCGTGCATCCGTGAGCACGCGGGCCAGCTTCGTGTGACTAGCGTAGGTGGATGAGCTGTTTGGCATCCGCACCGTCGGCGTGATGGCCGAACCCTGCCCTAGCAGTGCATAAGAAGCCTTTCCCGAAGACATGTCGGTATAGACCGTGTTCATGTCCGCGATGAGCTGCTGCAGCGTGGCATCACTCACCACCTCACCTTGGTAGTCCGGGAAATCCACGCGGATGATCAGCAGCGTCTTTTGTCCCTCCGTCCACGGACTCGCCGCGATCACGCCATCCAGATCCGAGGCCGGTGCGGGCTCGGCGGTTTGCTCACCACCTTCTTCATAGATCAAAGCCGCGATCGCTTGAGCTTCATCGTCGTATCGAGTCACCCGCTGATCATCCCAGGCGATCACCACATCGGCACCGCCATTGCTTTGTGGAAATCCGTTCTCCATCGCCAAGCCCGCCGCCACTCTCGCCGCGATCTCCGCCTTCTCCAAAACACGCCCCGGCATGTCTGCCATTGCCAGTTTGCCATCCAGCGCCACGCCATGAATGCCAATGCCATCCCGCGTCGGCATCGCACCCCGACGACCATAGGTGTAGGCATCAAACACCCGTCCATCGCGCAGCGTCGCCGTGCGAGTGATCGCGCAGCTTCCAGCATCAGACGTCGTCGCCTGCACCAGCAGGTCACCGCGAGCACTCACCGGCTCCTCCAGCAGCGCCACAACGTCCGCAGGCAATCCCCGCCGCACCGCCATCGGCACCGCCAGCTCCAGCGCCCGCTTTGGATCTTTATCAATGAGGTCCAGCAACTCCAGGCGACGCTGCCGAGCCAACTCGATACCCTTTTCCAAATCCACGTCTGCCGCAGACAAAGTCTCCGTCCAACGCCGAAACTCCTCAAACGCCGTCTCCGGCACCGGCGAAGCCCAGAGCCGCTCGACACGCGGCGGCAGCTTCACATCCGAAATCCCTGTCAGCGGCCGTTTCAGCCTTCCGGAGGCCGCGGAGGCCAATCGCTGCTTTGCGTTACTTGTCGCCAAAATCCCTGCCGGCACGCTCGCAGTCACGTTTTTGGCTTTTTCAGCCTTTTCCGGCATCGGAGTCGTCTCACCACGCCACAGCAGCATGATAACAAGCAATCCAGCCATCACACAGAGGGCCGTCGGCAGAGGGTGGAAACGCTTTATCATGGGAAAAGGGATATGCTGCCGTAGCTGGACGTGTTTGCCCCCTCACGAAAATACGGGAGGTAGGCAGCTCGCGTGAAACTGCTACGTTCTCGCACCGCTGGCTCGGAACCTTCCGGCCTCGTCCATTCGTGAAAGCTCCTCTTTTGCTCGCCCTCAGCCTCTTTGCCCAATCCACCGCGCCGTGGGCAGAGCAGCTCGCGTTTTGGTCGCGAGCGGAGCTTCAGAGCCTGCGCCAGCGCCTCACCAGCATCGAGGAGGAGCTGCGCACCCTGCCAGAGCCCAGCATGGCGCACACCTCCAGCCGCCGAGGCTTTCAAAGCAGCCGCGTGGGCGATGGCGAGCCGCTGTGGGTGGAGCTGAGATGGCCGGAGGAGACCCTCGTGGATGCCGTGGCGCTCATCCCCGTGCCCGTCGTCCGCGATGATGGCCGCGGCACCAGTTTTGGCTTTCCGCTGCGGCACCGCATCGAGGTCACCGATGCCTCCGGACGCACCCAGACCGCCTGCGAGTCCGCGGACGATTTGCCGAATCCCGATGGCTATCCCGTCTTGCAATGCTTCACGCCTGTGAAGGCCGTCAGCATCCGCGTCACCGCCACGAAACCGTGGCAAAGAAATGAGCTCTGCGTCTTTGCCCTCTCCGAGCTGATGGTCTTCTCCGGAAAACGAAACGTGGCCCTGCAAGCCACCGGCTCCGCCTCCAACAGCCGCCAGCAACCGCTCGCCTGGAGCGTCGAGAACCTCACCGATCACATCACGCCGCTCGGGCTGCCCGTCGCGCCCGGCACGCCAGCGGTGAAAGGCTTTCACAGCTCTCTGGCCAGCACCGGCACCGCGCCGAAGCAAGTCACCGTACTCCTTCCGCGCATCGCCGAGCTCGACGAAATCACCCTCGTGCCCATGCCGCGTCGTGAGATGCCAAGCTGGAGCGCCTACGGCTTCCCACATCGTTTCCGGCTCGAAGTCTCGACCCGCGAGGACTTCAGCCAGCCCACTGTGATCGCCGATTTCGAATCCCGCTCCTTCACCACGCCTGCCGTCAATCTCGCCAGCTTTCCGCTGCGCAAACAACCCGTGCGTGCCATCCGCCTCACCACCTTCTCACTGTGGGAGCGATCCGGTGATTTCCTCCTCGCCCTCTCCGAGATCATGGCCTTTGCCGGAGGTGAAAACGTCGCGCTGCATGCCCAGGTGATCGCCAGCGACCAGCTCGATGATCCCGCCTACAGCCCCGCCGCTCTCACCGATGGCAGCTCGAATGAGGGGCCCTTGCTTCCTCTGCCCGACTGGCTCGCTCAACTCCAGCACCGCCAGTCCTTGCAGCGCGAGCACACCGACCTCACGGCAAAACTCGCCGCCCTGCGAGCCCGCAGCCAGGATCAAGTGGTCAATGGTAGCATCGCCGCCGGAGGTCTGTTGGTGGCCGGACTGCTCTGGGGCCTCGTGCATCAGCACCGTGTGCGTCGTCGCGATGCCGAGCGCCTCCGCGAGCGCCTCGCCCGCGATTTGCACGACGAGATCGGCTCCAATCTCGGCAGCATCGCCCTCATCTCCGCCTACGCCTCCCAGGACGATGCCACGCCCGAAAGCATGCGCGCCGACCTCGTCGAAGTGCAAACCATCGCCCGCGAAAGCGCCGACTCCATGCGCGACATGGTCCGCCTCATCAGCCCGCGTGGACGCCGCGAATCCGAGGAGTGGAGCGCCGTCGTGCACGGCCTCGCGCGGCGTCTGCTGCGCGGTGTCAAAATGGACATCCAGCTCGATGCCAGCAGCCCCAGCCTCGAAATCCGTCGCGAGCTGTATCTCTTCATCAAAGAAGTGCTGCACAATGTCGCCAGTCACGCCCGCGCCAGCCATGTCAGCCTTCACGTTCAACAAAACCAGGGCCGCATGACCGTGCAGATCAGCGATGACGGCCTCGGCTTCGATCCCAGCAACCAATCCTCCGGTCACGGCCTTTCCAATCTCCGTGAACGAGCCACAACCCTGCATGCCGATCTGGTCATTCACAGCCAGCCGGGACAGGGCACCCGCATCACACT
>JBKCXA010000459.1:0-7543 GCA_046316935.1 Prosthecobacter sp. | reverse complement strand
GTCGATGTCGCTGTCAGGAAGGTAAAGACGCAGCGTGCCAAGCAGGCCGGTGGTTTTCAGCTCGATCGAGAGGTCCTGCCAGTCACCGGCTTTGATCTCAAAAGGCGTCGAGATCATGCCGTCGGGATCGGCGGAGCCTTTCGGGAAGGTGTCGATCTTGCCAGCACCGCCGGTTTGGCTGCGCACGCGGAGTTTGAGCACGGCAGGGCCGTTCGTTTTGCCCATCGCATGACCGAGGAAGGCTGTGCCTGGCTTGGCGGCGCCTTTCAATGTCATGAGGCCATTGGCGAGGCTCGCTTTGCATTGGCGCTCCTTCCAGCCGCCGAGCGGATCAGCGGCCTTCGCGGGTGTTTTTGGCCGCGACGGGCTTGTAGGCCGGATTTGGGCGAGGATACGTCGCGCCGGTGTCGGCGAGGAAGGCGTCGATAAGGGCACTGAGCTCCTGCACCTTCTCTGGCATGGTGGTGGAAAGGTCTTTCGACTCGCTGAGGTCGTCTTTGAGGTTGTAGAGTTCATGCGTGGCTGGATTGCCAAACCAGCGCAGCAGCTTGAAATCGTCGCTGCGGGCCCACACGCCGCCGGCGCGGTTCGCTCCGGCATGCGGATGGTAGTTGAAATAGGCCACTCGATCGAGCGAACCCTCGCCGCGGAGCACTTTCGCGTAGCTGACACCATCCACTTTTTGCGCTGCGGGCTTTTCGATGCCGAGCAGATCAAGCACGGTAGGATAGATGTCGATGCAACCGACCACCGCCTCGCTGGTGCTGCCTTTCGCGATTTTGCCCGCAAACGACCACATCAAGGGCACACGGGTCCCGCCTTCGTAGAGCGTGCCTTTGCCATCGCGCAGCGGTGTGTTCATCGTGGGCGGTTGGAGGCCCGCCCACTTCTGCCAGGCCGCGTTGGCGGACTTTTTTCCTTCCGCGATGGTGTTGCTGTGCGTGTTGCCGCCGTTGTCAGAGGTGAAAATGACGAGTGTGTTGTCGGCGATGCCTTGTTTCTCCAATTCATCGAGGATGCGGCCAAAGCACTCGTCCACACTTTTGAGCATCGAGGCCATGATGGGGTTGCCCTGACGGCCGGTGGGATCTTTTTTCGCCATGAAGGCCTTCGTGTATTCTTCTTTGTGTCCCCACGGCCCATGCACGCCGTAGCACCACAGGTTGAGGAAGAACGGCTTGTCCTTGCCCGCCTGGATGAACTTCACCGCCTCCGCCGCCTGGCGATCGACGATGTACTCGCCCTGCGGGCCATCGGTGATCGTGCCGACCTTGTTTTTGGCATTCGGCTTGCCGTCCGGCACGACGCCGTAAGGCGAAAAATACTCTCCGGGCGGCCCAGGATCAGGATGGCAGTGAAAGGCGGTGTCAAAGCCCTGCTGCTCCGGCCAATGCGGCTGCGTGAGACCGAGATGCCACTTCCCGATGTGCGCGGTGCGATAGCCATTTTGCTTCAAGACCTCCGCCAGCGTGATTTGCGAAGGTTCGAGGAAGTTTTTGCTCTCCGGCGTCAGCATTGGTGCGTTCGGCGGAGCGGTTTCCGGCAGAAACGCATGCTTCGCAGGCTGCGGCGGCTGATGCCCCGTGGCGCTGGTGATGCGATGCCGAGCGGAATACTGCCCGGTGAGGATCGAAGCCCGCGTCGGCGAGCACAGCGGCTGCGAGTAGGCATTCGTGAAACGCATCGCCCGCGAGGCAAAGCGGTCGATGTTCGGTGTCTCGTAATACTTCGAGCCATACACGCCACTGTCCATCCAGCCCATGTCATCGACGAGGAAGAGGACGACGTTCGGCTGCTTGTCGGCGAAGAGCGAAGAGCCAAGGGCGGAGAGACAGAAGACCAGAGCGAGGCGGAGCATGGTGCCGCGGGGAACGTCATGAACCAGGTCGAATTGCGGCCATTCTCAGTTTTCAGTTCCTCCATTCTCCTTTTCTCCATCTTCGAAAAGCATGGAGGAACTGAAAAGGGGCCAGAATGGAGGAATGGTAAAAGGAGCGGAGGCTTGTTGGATGCCTCATTTGCGCCAACAACAATGGTCGGGCCGGCGAGATTCGAACTCACGACCTCTTGCACCCCATGCAAGCGTTCTACCAGGCTGAACTACGGCCCGACCTTGTTGACGCGCACCTCGGGCGTTTTGAGGCGTCCTTGGCGGCGAGGGCGGGGATTCTGGCGGTTTGCGGACGGTTTGCAACCGCGATGTTTCCGCGTGTGAAAATTCACCTCACGGCCGCTCGCAGGCCACCGGTGATGCCTTCGCGCAGGGAGGCAGGCACGGAGGCGCTGGCGGCGGTGTCCGGAACAGCATCGGTGACGGTGAAAAGCTCATGCAGTGCCTTGGCGCCCTGCGCAGAGCCGGCTTCGAGATGGATGTGGCGCGGGTTTTCCTCCGCAGGCAGGCTGCCCACGGCATGCAGCGTGAGGCTGGGCACATTCAAGGCACTCGCCAGATGAGACGCGGCACCGTCCACGCACAGCACCAGCCGCGCACGGGAGAGCAGGTGGAGGAATTCCGGCACGACGGTCATGCCGGAGACATCCTCGATGGTGACGCCGAGCTCTTTCGTGGCGCTGGCGATGCGGGCGCAGTGCTCATAATGCCACGCCTCCATGCCACCACTGACGAGGATGCGCTTCAGCCCCAAATCATGCGCGACACGCAGCAGCGCAGCCCATTGCGCCGGATCGCAGGCCTTTGTCAGCGAGGTGGTGACGGGATGGAGCAGCACGAAAGGCTCCGCGGGGCAGAGGCCGTCGCGTGTCCAATCCTCCGGCGGACGTTCCAGCACAGGCGGCTCATATTTCAGGCCGGTGTCTGTGCCGACAGCATCCCAGAGCCAGCGGGCCATGTCACGACGACCGGGCGCGATGGCATCAATCTGCGAGTAAACCGCACGATGGGTGCGGGTCACCCAACCGGGCTCCGGCACGAGCAGCACCTTTTCCCGGCAGAAGGTGAAGGCCGCAGCACGCGTGGTGCGGCCGCCGGAATCCAGCGCCCGAAGTCGATCCGGCATCCAGCGACGCTTCCCAGTGGCGAACTGCGTGTGCGGCATCAATTCGATGATCGGACGCCACTGCGGCGGGCAGAGCAGATGCACGCGCTCGCCGGTGAAGTGCGCGATTTTTCGCAGCACGGGCTCCAGCAGCACCGTGTCGCCGAGTTGTTTGTGAAGAATGACCAGCTCGCCCATGACAGCGGAAAATCTCAGCGCCTCGGAGGGAATACGCAACTTCCGCGACGTATGAAAGGGCCATTCCTATGAAGCTCATTCTGGCGATTGTTTTCATTCCTGCGCTGCTTTCCGCGGTCGATTTCGACCGTGAGATCCGTCCGTTGCTCCAGGAGCGTTGTATCGAATGCCACGGCGAGAAGAAACAGAAGGGCGAGCTGCGTCTCGATGCCAAAGTCCACGCCTTCAAAGGCGGTCACGACGGCCCTGCGATCCTCGCGGGCAAAGCAGACGCATCACCCCTCTTCCAGCGCCTCACCAGCACCGACGAAGGCGAAAGAATGCCGCCGAAAGGCGATCCGCTCACCCCCTCGCAAATCTCCCTCATCCGCGAATGGATCCATTCTGGTGCGAAGTGGCCCGAAAACGCCGCCGACAAGGCCGCGCTCACTGACAAACGCCTCCAGCACTGGTCCGTGCAATCCATCCGGCAAAACTTTCCCGCCAACGCTACCATCGACACCTTTATCGAGGCCAAACTCCACGAAAACGGCCTCACGATGTCTCCTGAGGCCGATGCACGCACTTTGCAGCGACGTCTTCACTTCGATTTGCTCGGGCTCCCACCGTCGGACGTGTCAGACACGTCCGGCCAAACCTATGAATCGCTCGTCGATTCCCTCCTTGCCTCACCCCACTTCGGCGAACGCCAGGCCCGTCACTGGCTGGACATCGTCCACTACGCCGACACGCATGGCTTTGAGCGCGACCAGCTCCGTCCGAACGCCTGGCGCTACCGAGACTACGTCATTGAGTCCTTCAACGCCGACAAGCCCTACGATCGGTTTCTGCGCGAACAAATCGCCGGGGATTTGATGCCGAAACCGGCCATCGACGCCCTCGGCTTTCTCTCCGCCGGGCCGTGGGACTTCGTCGGGCAGGTGGAAACGAGATCCGACATGCTGCGCCGTGCCGCCCGCGCCCTCGATCTCGATGACATGGTCACGCAGACGCTTACCGCCACCATGGGCATCACCATCAACTGCGCCCGCTGCCACGATCACAAGCTCGATCCCATCACGCAGGAGGAGTATTACCGGCTGTGGGCCGTGTTTGCCGGCGTGAAGCGCGGCGACCGCGAACTCGATCCCGCCGAGTCCAAACGACTCGCCGATGAAAAAGCTCGTTTGAGCAAACAACTCGCGCAAACACGCACGCAGATCGCCAAACTGGCCGGTGACGGCTTTGAACTTGCCAAACTCATCCCCGAAGCCTCCGGCATCGACCTGCGGAACGGCGCGGCCACGAAGGACAAGCTGGGTTACCATCGCGACATCCAGACCAACCGCCTTCAGAAGGTCGAAAACGTGCCTGGCGTGAAGTGGGTCTTCGTTCCCGATGGCAAAGGCGAGGTCGCGGTGGACTTCAAAAAGCCCGTGAAAGGCCTGCCAGCCACCAGCGGCCATTTTTGGGACACCATCGCGAATCGTCCTCTGAACGCCCAGCGCAGCACCAAGATCGGCAGCACGGATTTCGCAGCCAAAGGCCACAGCATGCTCGCCATGCACGCGAACAGCGGCATCACCTTCGACCTCGCGAAACTGCGTGAACAAAGCGGCCTGAAAGCCATGCGACTCACCGGAATCGTCGGTTTCGGTGCCTCGAAAGAAGCCGCGGCGACGAAGGCGGACTTCACCTTGTTCGTCGATGACGAGTTGAGGTTTCAAAAGCTCAAGTTGCGAAAGGACGAAACGGCCGCGCTCGACCTCGACGTGCCTGCGAAGGCCAAAACGCTCACCTTGATCGCCACCGATGGCGGTGACGGCATCGGCAACGATCTGCTTTTCATCGGCGATCCGAAGCTCGTGCCCGAAATCGCCGAAACGCGGCTCAGCGAGGCCGACGCCGCTCAATTGAAGCAACTCCGTGCCGAAGCCCAAAAGCTCGAAAAAACCCTCCAGGCCATTCCCGAGCCTGAAAAGGTCTATGCCGTGGTTTCCGATCCCAAACCGCCCGTGATCAAAGTGCAGCGTCGCGGTAATCCCGAAGACGAGGGGCAGGAAGTCACGCCCGGTGCTTTTTCATGGGCCGCGCATGCTTCCGCTGCCTTCGGCGATCAAACCACGCCCGAAGCCCGGCGTCGCCTGGCACTCGCGAACTGGATCACGCATCCCGACAACCCGCTCACGGCTCGTGTGATTGTGAACCGCCTCTGGCATCATCATTTTGGTCAGGGATTGGTGAACACCCCGAGCGATTTCGGCATCGGCGGCAGCCCGCCGAGTCATCCGGAGCTGCTCGACTTCCTTGCACGGGAACTCATGACCCATGGCTGGAGTTTGAAGCACGTGCACAAGCTGATCGTGATGTCGAAGGCGTATCGGCAGCGGTCCGTCGGATCGGTCGAATCGGACGGATCGAATCGGTTGATCTGGCGTCAAAACCCGCGCCGCCTCGATGCCGAAACGCTGCGCGACACCGTGCTCGCCGTCTCGGGCAAGCTGAACCTGGCCCGCGGCGGCCCCGGCTTCCGTGACTTCAACTACACTGAGGCCTACGCGCCCATTTATGAGTATGTGACGCCCGACAAACCGGAACTGTGGCGGCGCAGCATCTACCGCTTCATAGTGCGCACCACGCCGCACCAGTTCATGACCACGCTGGACTGCCCCGATCCCGCCAACTTCACGCCAGCCCGCGCCCAAACCACCACTGCCCTGCAGGCGCTGACCCTCTCCAACAACGAGTTCATGCTCCAGCAAGCCCGCCACCTCGCCGAACGGGCGAAAACACCCGAGCGCGCCTTTCAGCTCTGCTTCCAACGCGATCCGACATCTGACGAACTCGCCGCGGCGGGAAGGCTCGACCTCTTCTCGCTGTGCCGCATGCTCATCAATGCGAACGAGTTCGTTTATGTGGATTGAGAGGGCCGCTACGCCAGGATGCCATTCACGAGGTTTCCAGCGATGCCGGTCAGTCGCATGTCGAGGCCCTGGTATTTGAAGTTCAGGCGCTCGTGGTGGATGCCGAGCAGGTGCAGGATGGTGGCATTCAAGTCGTGCACATGCACGCCGTCACGGACGATGTTGTAGCTGTAGTCATCGGTCTCGCCATGGACGTGACCTTTTTTGATGCCAGCTCCGGCCAGGAAGAGGGAATAGCAGCGCGGGTGGTGATCGCGGCCGTAGTTCGTCTCCGTCAGCGTGCCTTGCGAGTAGATGGTGCGGCCGAATTCGCCGCCCCAGACGATGAGCGTGTCGTCGAGCAGGCCGCGCTGCTTGAGATCTTTGATCAATGCGGCGGTGGCTTGATCGGTGTCGCGGCACTGGCCTTTGATCGCATTGGGCAGGCCGCCATGGTGATCCCAGCCCATGTGGAAGAGCTGGATGCAGCGCACGTCCCGCTCGGCCAGGCGGCGGGCCAGCAGGCAGTTCGCGGCATAGGTGCCGGGCTTCGTCACGTCCGGGCCATACATGTCGAGGATGTGCTGGGGCTCCTTTGAGACATCGACGAGGTCCGGCACGCTCGTCTGCATGCGAAAGGCCATCTCGTATTGGGCGATGCGTGTGGCTGTCTCGGGATCGCCAAAGGCTTGAAACTCCTTCTGATTCAGTGCGGCCAGCTCGTCGAGCATCTGGCGGCGCATGCCGCGATCCACCCCGGACGGATTGGAGAGATAGAGGACGGGATCACCCGAGTTGCGGAAGCGCACGCCCGCGTGATGCGTGGGCAGGAAGCCGCTGCCCCACAGGCGATCATAGAGCGGCTGGTCCTCGCGGCGGCCGGTGCCGAAGGAGGTCATCACCACATAGGCGGGCAGATCGCGATTCAGGCTGCCGAGACCGTAGCTAAGCCACGAACCGATGCTCGGGCGTCCGGCCAGTTGCGAGCCCGTCTGGCAGAAGGTGATCGCCGGGTCATGGTTGATGGCCTCCGTGAACATGGAGCGGATCAGGCAGATCTCGTCAGAGACGCCGCTGATATGCGGAATGAGCTCGCTGAGTTCCATGCCGCTTTTGCCATGCTTTGCGAACTTGAACATCGAAGGAGCCACCGGGAAGGATTTTTGCCCGGAGGTCATCGTGGTGAGCCGCTGGCCCTGCCGGATGGATTCCGGGAGGTCTCTCGCCCGCTGCTGTTCCATCTGCGGCTTGGGATCAAACAGATCCATCTGCGATGGTGCGCCGCTCTGGAAGAGATAGATGATGCGCTTCGCCCTCGGCGCGTAATTCGGAAAGGCCGGCGCGGCACCGGCGTCCTGCATCAGCAGGGAGGCGAGCGCGGCACCGCCCATCTGCGTGCTGTGGCGGAGGAAAACGCGGCGGTTAAGGGTGTCCTGGAGGTTCATGGGCGGATGTAATACGAATGGG
>JBKCXA010000458.1:0-6663 GCA_046316935.1 Prosthecobacter sp. | reverse complement strand
GCTCGCGAGGTCTTCAAAAGATAGCCGCTGGCCCCGGCACTGATGGCCTTGCTGATCTTGTCCTCGTCTTCAAAGACCGTGAGGATGACGATTCGGCACTGCGGCGCGTGTTTGTGCACATCCGCGATGATTTCGAGCCCGCTGCGACCTGGCAGGCCGACATCGAGCAGTAGAACATCGGGTTTTTGGTCATCAGTCACCCGTTGCAGCACGGCGAGCATGGACTCGGCATTCGCAAAGGCAGGTGCCGTAGCGAGACCGCGCTCAGCGGTGCAGAGACGCTGCAAGGAGCGGCGGAAGGTGTCGTGGTCTTCGACGATCCAAGGCTGGATGAGGGTGTTCGTGGAGGTCATGGGTTGCAGCGGGGAACAATGGCCAAGGACGAATTCATGAATGACAAAGGAATGTCGAAACCCGAAGGCCTAAAACCGGAGGAGTGGGCGAAAAGGAGCATTTCGTCATTGGGGCTTCGGAGTTCATTCGTCATTCGGACTTACTCATTCGTCATTCGGCGCGTCCACCTCGCTCCTTTAGGCACATCAAGCATGACAGCCGTGCCGGGTTGAGATTCGATGCTGAGCGTGGCTCGCATCATCGAGGCGCGTTCGCGGAGGTTGCTGAGGCCGTGACCGGAGGACGGGGTGTTGAGATCGAAGCCGATGCCGTTGTCGCGGATCTCAATACGGAGGCCGGTGGCGGTGGGTGTGAGGTGAAAGCGGACCTGCGTGGCCTGGGCGTGCTTGGCGATGTTGTGGAGCACTTCTTTGCAGAAGAGATACAGCTCGCGCCGCGTCTCGATGTCCGGTTCGAGGGTCAAAGGAGCCGCTGGAAGAGCACAATCGAGCGTCACGCCTCGCAAAAGGCGCTCGGTGAGGCGGTGGAGCACATCGAGCCAATCGGCCTCGGCCTCGCTGCGTCGCGTGCTGATGAGATCGACCATGTCGCGCATCGAATCGGCCGTCTCCGCGGCCACGCGCTCGATTTCAGTGATGTCAGTCTTGAGCGAATCGAGCGTGGCATCCGGCTGGTTGGCGATGGAGCAGATGAGCGTGATGCTGCCGAGGTTCGAGCCGATCTCGTCATGCAAATCGCGGGCGAGCTTGTCATGCAGCCGCTGGGCATCGCGACGGCGCTGGCGCTGTTGTCGCCAGAGCAGAAGCACCGAAAGCACGGTGATGAAACCCGCGCCGCCGACGCTGCCAATGACGAGCTGATGCTGTGAACGCTCGATCAAGGCCGTGCGACGTGTGACAAGCTCATCACGCTGCATTTGCAGCTTCCGCCGCAGGTCGAGTTGAGTGAACCACTCGGCCAGCGGGATCAGTTTCCCACCTTCGGTGAGGCCATCGTTCAACGCGGAGAGACTCCATGCCGCGGCGTCGTCTTCACGAAGCTCGTCGCTGGCGGTGAAGCGGCCCTTCAGCGCGGCGTTTTGACCTCCGCTGAAGGCCTGAAACTCGGCGAGGGCAAAGACGTGGTCGCTTTTGCGATACCAAAGCTCCTTCGTCGTGATGCGGACGAACTTCGCAGGCGTGCCATGCGCCGGGATGCACACGAGATTCATGCCCGGCGTGGGTTTGGTCTTGTCCTTCACCTCATGGAGCAACACGGCATCGCTGAAATCCGGCTTCGTAGCCGCTTCGACCTTGTAGAGCACCGGGAAGCCGTAGTCGAACCACAACGGCACATCGCGGCGGCGCACGGGCACGAGGCGCACCTCATCGAGAGGCGTGATCTCGGGCAGTTCGAGAGTGAGCGTCTTCACGGCATCGGCTTTCGCGGAGACGGCGCTGTGAAAGCCGAGCGTGCCCTTCTGCGGGGACACGGGCAGACCGAGCGGAGTGATCATGTCGATGAGGTTCGAGCGGGTCCAAGCCAGCGGGGCATTGCGCGAGCTGGAACTGCTCACGGTGGCCTCGATGGCCAGATTGTGATCACCCTGCAAAAGCAGCATCTCCGCCATCGCGAGGATTTCGGGGCCATCGACGCTCCAGGGCTCGGTGGCGGTGAAACGGGCGCGTTTGACCTTCTGCGGCTCAAATGTCGCGATGATGGGCGAGCAGCCCGGATTCGGAAAATCGGCCGCGGTTTGATCCAGCACGATGTGCGGCTGTTCTTGCTCATCGAAGACCTCCAGCTTGAAGCGAACTGGGAAGCCGTAACCGGCCACGACGGCGTTCGCGGCCTTCGCCAGCGGCGGGATGAGCACGATGCGGTCGGCGTTAGCTGGCTGTTTGAGCGTCAACTCGAACCAGCGCACGTCTTCGTCCGTCGTGTAGCCCGTCTTCAAGCCGATGCGGGTATTCGAATTGATCATCAGCGGCTCCGCGAGCTGTGCGAGCCGCTGTTCATGATCGCGAATCTGCGTGTCGAGTGCCTGCACATCACGCCAAGACCAGAAAGCGAGGCTCTCCACCCAGCGCGACTCGGCTGTGGCCAATGACGAATGCAGCATGACGAATGACGAAAGCAGCGCGGCGAGGGTGCAGCAGGGCTTGGAAAGGGCGTTCGGCATTCGTGGCCGGATTCTCATTCGGCATTCTCCATTCGTCATTCCTCATTTTCCCCGGCTTCCTCGCCTATTTTGGTGAGATTAGTCCGCGTTTGCAGTCACATGACTGCACAATTTGATTGTCAGATGACGCGTTCGCGCTGGAATCTCCGGCATGGCTCAAAATCTCGACGCTCTTCGGCTCGCCCTTCAACATTCACCTGACAATGCCCCCTTGCTTTTGCTCTTCGCCGAGGGCTGTCTCGATGACGGCCTGCTTGAGGATGCGGAACGGAGCTTTCAAAAGGTGCTGAGAGACGATCCCGCTCATGCCGAGGGACGTTTAGGACTCGCTCGAGTGGCTTTTCTCCAAGGCAAGACTTCTCAGGCTGCGGTCCGTGCGGAACAAATCATCAAGGATACTCCTTCATGCGCTGGTGCCTACCTTTTGCTGGCTCGTGTGCACATCACCGAAAACGACCTTTCAAAAGCACGTTCGATGTATGACCAAGGCATCGCCCTAAACCGTTCGCTGGCTGATCCCGGAATCGAAAAGGATCTTCGTGACGTAAAGCCCGCCTCAGATGGCGATTCGGGGCGCAAGCGTGCGGCCACCACCTCAGATGGCAGTTATTTGGAGTCCCTCACCGATTCGACTGATGACGACGGGCATCCTCGTGGTGGTGCCGCCTTCGACCTTGGACTGGCGGATTTTGAAAAGCCCAAGCTCAACTTTGCCAGCGTGGGTGGCATGGATGGCCTGAAAGAGGACATTCGCATGAAGATCATCTATCCGCTGAAGCACGCGGAGCTGTTCAAGGCATATGACAAGAAGGTTGGCGGCGGTGTTTTGCTCTACGGTCCGCCAGGCGTCGGCAAGACGCTCATCAGCAAGGCGACAGCGGGTGAAATCAACGCGAACTTCATCGCGCTGGGCCTGCATCAGATCCTCGACATGTGGATCGGTAATTCGGAGAAGAACATGCACGAGGTCTTCGAGCTGGCGCGGCAGAATGCGCCCAGCATCTTGTTCTTCGATGAAGTGGATGCGCTCGCCGCCGACCGTCGTGATCTGCGCCAGAGCGCGGGTCGAAACCTCATCAACGCCTTTCTCTCTGAGATGGATGGCGCGGAGTCCGACAATGATGGTGTGCTCATCATTGGCGCGACAAATGCACCCTGGCACATCGATCCGGCTTTTCGCCGGCCCGGACGTTTTGACCGCACCCTGTTTGTGCCGCCGCCGGATGAAGCCGGACGTGCCGCCATCATTGAGGTCATGGCCGAGAAGAAGCCCACCGGTGAACTCGATCCTCGCGCCCTGGCGAAGAAGACCGAGGGCTTTTCAGGGGCAGATTTGAAGGCCGTGTTTGACCTCGCCACCGAGGAGGTTTTGAACTCCGCGATGAAAACGGGCAAGGTGATCCCTCTCACCACGAAAGACCTGATCAAGGCCGCCAGCCGACACAAGCCCACCACGAGGGCCTGGTTCGAAAGTGCGAAGAATTACGCGATGTACTCCAATCAAAGCGGCTTCTACGATGACGTGCTGAAGTTCCTCGGTCTGATCAAACGCTGAATCCCGAACGCATGCCTGACGACTTTCATCCCTCGCCGGAGGCCGCGTATTCCAGAGGCCGCCTGCTTCAGGCGCAGCATCGGATTCAGGATGCCATCGCCTGCTACAAACAGGCGCTCGCACTCGATGCACACCATACGCCCAGCTTTATCATGCTGGCCTTGTGCTGGATGGAGGAGGCCGAGACCGCTCCTCAATCGATTGACGCAGCTCGCAGGGCCGTCGCTCTCGCGCCGGAGGATGCTTTCGCCCGGAGTGTGCTGGCCCTGGCACTGAATGCGAATGCCAAAGATGGTCAGACAGGCGCGATCAAAGAGTCGCTCGCCGAGGCGGAGGCTGCCGTGGGCCTTGATTCGGATGCAGACTTCAGCCACGCCGTGCTCGCGAGACTTCATCTACGGCTGCGTGATTTCCAAAAAGCGGAGGCTTCCGCTCGTGCTGCCCTCGCCCTAAACACGGAGAACAGCATGGCCACGGAGGTGCTATCCGTGGCGCTGCTCAATCAACGCAAGGATGCGGATAACCAGGATCTGATCCGCTATCAACTGGAGCGGGACGCCGAGGATGACAGCGCTCACACCAGCGCTGGTTGGCTCGCCCTGATGAAGGGGGACCACAAAAAGGCCAATGAACATTTTTTGGAAGCTCTTCGCCTGAACCCCATGAGCGAAAACGCCCGAATGGGGCTCGTGGAGTCGTTCCGGGCACGTTCGTGGCCGTATCGGATGCAGCTGAAGTTCACGCACTTCATGAACCAATTCACCGAAGGTCGGCAGACAGCCATCATGCTTGGGGGATTCCTTGGCTACCGGTTGCTGCATGCCTGGCTAAAGACCGCGTCACCGGCACTGGATGCTCTTTTGATCGGCATCTGGCTTACGTTTGTCCTGTGGAGTCATCTGGCACGCGGGTTTGGCGCGGTCTTTATGGTGATGGACCGTTTCGCACGCCAAGCCCTGCAAAAGCGTGAGTTCTGGGAAGGTGTGGTCGTTGGAGGATTGATTTTTGCCTCGGTGGGCAGCCTTGTCCTTGAGTTGATCTTTCAAACCAAAGGTGATGGCGGTTATCTTGCGCTCATTTTGATTCTCGCTGCGGTCGTCAACGCGGCAGCATTCACCAACGATCATTGGATCGGACGACACATCTTTGCCGTGGCCGGTGCTTTTGCAGGCATGGGAGGTCTGTATTGCGCGGCAGACATGTTCACCCCGCTTAATCTGCCTTATGGGGACATTCTGGGAGCGCTTATAATCATTTCTGGCGTCATTCTGATGTGGCTTCGTAGTTTGGGCATGCTCTACCGTTGAGACACTGCCTCGCCAATTTTGGTGACGTGACGCGGGCATCGGGCGACGTATTCAGACGACGCATGAAACCGCTCTCCATCGCCCTCGTCTGCCTGTTTGCCTGCTCGCTGGCTTTTGCTCAGGAAACCAAAAAGTCGGAGCCGGCTCCGAAGTTTGTGATCCCGCCGGATGCGAATGGTGGCAAGACCGTCATCGCCCGTGCGGAGCCGCCGCGGCCGCTGAAGGTGCTCATTTATAGCGGACCTGGGGCACCGCAGAGTGGCGTTGACCATGTGATGAATGTCTTGAAGCCCTTCCCGCAGGTCAGCGTGACCGTGGCGAAGCCGGAGACCTTTGCCACGCTGACGAATGCGACGTGTGACGTGGTCGTTTTCCCCGGCGGCAGCGGCTCTGGGCAGTCAAAAGGACTCGGCGAGGCCGGTTTGAAGAGCGTGCGTGAGTTCGTCGGCAACGGAGGCGGCTACGTGGGCATCTGCGCGGGAGCTTACCTCGCTTGCTCGAACTTTTCCTGGGGCCTCGGCATCCTGAACGCGGGCACCGTGTCGTCGAAGTGGCGTCGCGGGCAGGCGATGCTCGAACTCGAATGCACCGGCGAGGCCATGCCGGTGCTCGGCGAAGTGAACGGCCTCTTCAAAGTGCGCTACAACAATGGACCGATCCTGAAACCCTGGACTCGCACCGACATTCCGGCCTACACGACGCTGTCCGTTTTCAAGACCGAGACCGCGAAGTATGGCTCGCCGGAAGGCGTGCAGATCAATGCGCCCGCGCATGCCATCGCGCCGTTTGGAAAAGGGCGCGTGTTTGTGTCCAGCCCGCATCCCGAGAACACGCCGGGTCTCGAGTTCATGATCCCACGCGGCATCTTTTGGGCCGCAGGTGAGAAGAAGGAGGCTGTGGTGCCATGATGACGCGAATCGCTGTTTTCCTTTTCGCGCTCGTCGGCTCGTTGCTGGCGCAGGACGACTACAAATCACCCTACCGCGTGAAGTTCTCGTTTCCTGAGGAGGATCTGATCGGTGACCTGCTCAAAGGGCCGCGCTCGGATTGGAAAGACTACGCCACGGTGCCTCACAGCCAGTGGCAAGACCCCGCGAACCAGCGTCGCTGGGGCTATTGGGGGCCTTCGATCAAGCATCTGAGCCCTCCGGCCGGTCTGGCTAAGAAAACGCCGCAGTGGTCACGCGAGCGTGTGATCGCCACGGCGATGCGCTACATCGGTTACAGCTACCAGCATCATCATGTGCCCGATTGGGAACCACCTGCCGACTGGCCGCGTGATCCCG
>JBKCXA010000457.1:0-6034 GCA_046316935.1 Prosthecobacter sp. | reverse complement strand
CGAAGGCGATGCTCAAAGCATCGCCTTCAATTCGTCCAGCGCCTGCTTCGTGCGCTTGATGCCTTCGATCTCGGTGTGTTTGTCACCTTCGTATTCGATGCCGATGTAGCCGTTGTAGCCGGCGGCGGCGACGATCTTGATCAGGCGCTCGTAGTCGAGGGTCATCTCACGGCCTTCGCGGCGGTCTTCGGTGTAGAATTTGCCCGCACCGGTGTCCCAATCGTAGGCCTTGGCGCTCATGCCCTTCTTCACCCAGGGCATGAACTCACGCAGACCGAGGTAGGGGTTGTAGAGCTCGCCTTTGTTGCGGTCGGTGTAGAAGTTGCCGAAGTCCGGCAGGATGCCCACGCGGGCGTGATCGGCGGCTTTCATCACGGCGGTGAGCCATTTGCCATTGCTGGAAAGGCCGCCGTGGTTCTCGACGACGACGAAAAGGCCGCGCTTGTCACCTTCAACGCTCAAACGATGCAGGCCATCGGCGGCGAGCTTGAGCTGCTCGTCCCAGGAGAGCTTCGGATCGCTGGCGGCATTCACGCGGATGCTGTGGCAGCCGAGCGTGGCGGCGGCGTCGAGCCATTTGAGATGGTTTTCGATGGCCTTGGAACGCTTGGCCTCATCGGGATCACCGAGGTTGCCCTCGCGGTCGCACATGATGAGCAGGCCGGTCACACCTTCGCCTTCCTGGCGCTTCTTCATCTCGGCGAGGTAGGCGGCGTCAGTGGCCTTGTCGAAGAACATCTGGTTCACATACTCCACGCCGTCGATGCCGAGGCTGCGGGCGATTTTGCAGAAATCGAGGTGCTCATGACGCTCGGCATTGCCCTTGCCAAAGATGCCCTTGTTCAGCGACCACTCGGCGAGCGAGATCTTAAACGGCTCCTTCTTCTCACCGGCAGCTCGAAGCAGCGGGGAGGCCGCCGCGGCGGCAGCGAGAGCGAAGAAATGACGGCGTGAGGTCGGCGTGGACATGGCTGGAGAGTGGGTTGGTGGCTGGGAAAGGAACGAGTCGGGCACTTTCGTGATCGAACGTTGCCAAAGTAGGTGAGGCCATGACGTGGGCTAGCGGAATCTTGTTCCTGGGTCACTACTCAGCATGAAGAAGGGACTCATAGATCTCTTTCTCTTTCTTGCCGCCCAGTCGGGCCGCCTCTCGAAACCAGCGTTCGGCAGCTTCGTGGTCGTTCATCACCAGCAGGTAATGCTCGGCGAGTTGAAGCGCGGCACTGGCATCACCGCGCTCGACGCGGTCGTAGAGCTCTGATCGCTCCTGTTTGGATCTCGATATTCCGTCGATGAGCGCAACCGGACTCGACGACGGCTCTTGAGAGCCACATGAAACAAGAACCCCAAGAAGCAGTCCCACCAACCAGCGGGATGACATCTTGGGGCTCATGACTTGTTTGATGCGTTTAGATCGCAAACACCTCGCGGGCATCCGCGATGCTGCCGCTGAGGGCGGCGGCGGCGACCATGACGGGGCTCATGAGCACCGTGCGGCCCGTCGGGCTGCCTTGGCGGCCCTTGAAGTTGCGATTGGAAGATGACGCGCAGAGTTGGTCGCCGATGAGTTTGTCGGGATTCATGGCGAGACACATCGAGCAGCCTGCGGCACGCCATTCGAAGCCCGCTTCGCTGAAGACCTTGTCGATGCCTTCCTGCTTGGCGAGCACATCCACGATCTGCGAGCCGGGAACGGCGATAGCCTTCACTCCAGCGGCCACTTTGCGGCCTTTGATGAATTTCGCCACTTCGCGGAAGTCGCTCAGGCGGCCGTTCGTGCAGCTGCCGATGAAGGCCACGTCGATCTTCGTGCCTTTGATAGGCGCTCCGCCCTGCAGTTTCATGTAGGCGAGCGCTTCTTCAGTCGATTCACGCTGCGTGGCAGTCTTCGCATCGGCCACGGAGGGCACGTTTTCGGTCACGGCGATGGCTTGGTCCGGGCTGACGCCCCAGGTGACGGTCGGCGGGATGTCTTCCGCTTTGATGTTCACCACATCGTCATAGACGCAGTCTTTGTCGGAGGCCACGGCACGCCATTGCGCCACGGCCTTGTCCCACTCCGCGTCTTTCGGGGAGTAGGGGCGGCCTTTGAGATACTCGAAGGTCTTCTCGTCGGGATTCACATAACCACAGCGAGCACCGCCTTCGATGGCCATGTTGCAGACGGTCATGCGTTCTTCCATCGTGAAGCTGTCGAACAAGCTGCCGCCGTATTCATAGGCGTAGCCCTTGCCACCACCGGCGCCGAGCAGGCGGATGATGTGCAGCGCGACGTCTTTGGAATACACACCCGGCTTGAGCTGGCCGTCCACATTGATGCGGCGCACCTTCATGACGCTGAGCGCCATCGTCTGCGTGGCGAGCACGTCACGCACCTGCGTGGTGCCGATGCCGAATGCGATCGCGCCGAAAGCGCCGTGCGTGGCCGTGTGGCTGTCGCCGCAGGCGATGGTGGTGCCGGGCTGGGTGATGCCCTGCTCGGGTCCGACGACGTGGACGATGCCCTGCTTGCCGCTGGCAAGGTTGAAATAGGTGATGCCGGTCTCCTTGGCGTTCTTGTTCAGCTCCTGGATCATTTCTTCAGCCAAAGGATCGGCAAAAGGAGCCACCTGGCTGTCCGTGGGCACGATATGATCGACCGTCGCGAAGGTGCGGTGCGGGTAGGCCACCTTCAGGCCGAGATCACGCAGCATGCCAAAGGCCTGCGGGCTGGTCACTTCATGGACGAGATGCGTGTCGATGAGGAGCTGGGTCTGGCCGTTGGCGAGCGTGCCGACCGAATGCGATTCCCAGACTTTGGCGAAGAGAGTTTTGCCCATGATATGCGTGCGAGGTGGATGTTTTGAGGGCCGCGAGGCTAGCACGGCTCAAATCGCACGCAAGGAGGGCTTCACGCCAGCCGGGTGGCCGAAATGACCACGATTCCGGTTTGCATGCCCCGGCATGCTTTCTAGTCTCGCGCCCCTATGGCAAAACCTGCGCTTGGAAAAGGACTCGGAGCACTCATCTCGGCACCCACGGCGGTGGGCGGGGTGGCGCGTCCGCCCGTGCTTTCGCAGCCTGCCCCAGGAGATGTCGTGCAGCGTGTGGCGCTCGAATTGATCGTCCCCAGCCCGCTCCAGCCGCGCAAAGAATTCGTCAAAGAGCAGCTCGCCGAGCTCATGGACTCGATCCGTGAGCACGGCATCATCCAGCCGCTCATCGTCCGCCGCGTGGCGGGCAAGCTCGAGCTCATCGCCGGTGAGCGCCGCTTCCGCGCCTCCCGCGAGCTCGGCCTCAAAGAGGTCCCCGTCATCGCCCGCGAGGCCAGTGACAAGGATGTGCTCGAGATGGCCCTCATCGAGAACCTCCAGCGTGAGGGACTCAACCCCATCGAAGAAGCCCAGGCCTATGCCCGCCTCTCGCGGGACTTCAGCATGAAGCAGGAGGACATCGCGCAGCGTGTGGGAAAAAACCGCGCCACGGTGGCCAACGCCATCCGTCTGCTCGACCTGCCGACCGCCGTGCAGGACATGCTCTCCTCCAGCGCCATCACCACCGGCCATGCGAAGGTCATCCTCGGCCTCAAAAAGGCCGAAGAGCAGCTCCAGCTTGCCAAGGAGATCGTCCAAAAGAGCTACACCGTCCGCGCCACCGAGAAGGCGGTGAACGCCATCCTGCACCCGCCGCCTCCAAAGCCACCCAAACCGGCCGAGGGCGAATTCGACCGCGCCATCGCCGCCGTGGAGCAAAAGCTCGTCTCCCACCTTTCCACGAATGTCGCCATCCATCACGGCGACAAAAAAGGCCGCATCGAGATCGACTACTACGGCCCCGAGGACCTCAATCGCATCCTCGCGCTGCTCGGCGTGGAGGAAGAGAGCTTTTAGTCATACGCCGAAGCATCGTGATCTGTGAAAACAGCCGGAAATTGGCAACAGAATGAAGACAACAGAATGACTCGATTCTGTTGTCTTCATTCTGTTGCCAAACTCTTTGGGCTGAAGCCACGGAGAATAGTGAATGACGAGATCCGAAGCCCGAAGCCCGAATTCGCCATTCGTCATTCGGCCTTCGTCATTCTTTCGTCATTCGTCCTTGCTTCGCTACGCTCACCCCTGCGGGGCAGCAAACGCTTCGCGTTGCTGGCTGTCTCGCTTCGCTCGGCTCTGATTTCGTCATTCCTCATCTCCTGCACGCCAACAACGGCCGCACATCGCGATGAGCCCGCCGTCCGCACCTTCCTGGAGCGCTACTTCTCCACCTGGTCAGCGAAGGACATGGATGGTTACGGCGCCTGCTTTCATCCCCAGGCCCGCGTTTCCTTCGTGCAAAACGGCGTGCCACAGACGCAGGGCCTCACTGACTTCCTCCACGGGCAAAAAATGAGCCACGCCACCGCCCGCGAACCGATGACGGAAGTGCCCACCGACATGAAGATCCTCATGGATGACCGCACCGCGCAGGCCTCCGTGCGCTGGAAGCTCACCCAGGGCTCCCGCGTCGTCACCGGCACGGACTGCTTCACGCTCATCAAGACGCCCGAAGGCTGGGTCATCATGAGCCTCGTGTTTTACAATGACTGAGGCACGAAAAGGCTCTTGTCAGCCACGCGGCAGAAACGGATGCTCCGCGCCGGAGTTCAACCGACGACCGTGAATCCCGTCCACCCATCCTCACCGGCACTCGTCTGGCTGCGCAATGCGGCCGTGCTCGCCGTCCTCGCGGCCGGCACCGGGCTCGTCGCATGGAAATGGCTCGAAAGGCCCGTGGGCAAAACAATTCCCTCGGCATCAAGTGAGGCTCAAAAGGCCGCCGCCAAGGTGGACGCGGCATTTGAAGCCGAGTGGGCCACGAAAAAAATCCCGCCAGCGCCTCGTGCCGATGATCTCACGATCATTCGCCGGCTGTCCCTCGCCCTCACCGGCAGCATTCCTTCGCTGGAAGAAATCCGCGACGTGCAGACCCTGAAGGGCGAAAACGTGCCTCAACAATGGCTCGAACGTCTCCTGGCTGATCGACGCACCAGCGACTACCTCGCCGAGCGTCTCGCCCGCGTGTATGTCGGCACGGAAAACGGGCCTTTTTTGATTTATCGCCGCCGGCGGCTTGTCGAGTGGCTCAGCGAGGCCTTGCTGCAAAACCGGCCGTATGACCGCATCGTGCGTGACTTGATCGGATCGAAGGGCGTTTGGACGACCAGCCCCGCGGTGAACTTCATCACCGTCACCAACGAACCCGGCAAAGGCCCTGACGAGAAAAAACTCGCCGCGAAGATCAGCCGCGCCTTCCTCGGCGTGCGCATCGACTGCGTGGAGTGCCACGACGGCAAGCTCGGCAGCCCTTGGAAGCAGAGCGACTTCCACCAGCTCGCGGCTTATTTTGGCCAGACCAAATTCGACCTCACCGGCCTGCGTGACGATCCGAAGCAGCAATACAAAACGCGATACCTCGGCGAGACCGAGCCCGCGGTGATCTCCACCCAAGTGCCCTGGAAGCCCGAGCTTCTGCCCGAGAAAGGAGCGCCACGCGCCAAGCTCGCCGATTGGATCACCGCCAAGGAGAACAAGGCCTTCGCCCGCGCGGTCGTGAACCGCTTCTGGGCGCTGCTCTTCAACAAGCCGCTCGTCACGCCTGTCGATGACATCCCGCTCGAAGGTCCGCTGCCTCCAGGCATGGAGATCCTTGCCGAGGACTTCATCGCGCATGATTTCGACCTGCATCGTCTCATCCGCGTCATCACCGCCACGCGGGTGTTTGCCGCCTCCAGCCTCAGCGACCAGCCCGAGGCGGAGAGGCACTGGGCCGCCTTTCCCGTCACGCGGCTGCGGCCGGAGCAGATGGCCGGCAGCGTCATCCAGGCCGCCTCGCTCGGCACGCTCGACGCGGAGGCCCATGTGCTCTTCCGCATCAAGCGGGACATTGATGTGGGCAACTTCGTCAAACGCTACGGCGACCGCGGCGAGGACGACTTCGACGACGGCGGCGGCACCATCCCGCAGCGCCTCCTGCTCATGAATGGCAACATGGTCACCGACAACGTGAAGAACAATCC
>JBKCXA010000456.1:0-5828 GCA_046316935.1 Prosthecobacter sp. | reverse complement strand
CCGCCATGCAATACCACACGCGCTGCCAGGGTTGCCTCTGCATAAGGTTTGCCAGCGCGACTCGCCCGCACCGCATCCCGCGCACGTTCCAGCGTGGCAAAAGGCTTTTCTTGAGTGCCGGGATTCTTGTCATCGCCGTTCGTGGCGACGTGGAAGTCAGCGGCGCTGAGCAAGGCCAGCGGTGCGGTTAATAGTGCGGCGAGTAGGGTCTGGTGAAAATTCATCATCAAGGTTCGCTTCATTTGCCTGCGGACTCCGCATTGCCTCGAATGGTCACGTTCTCACAACCGATCGCCGGTGGAATATCGCGCACGGGTCCACGCACAAGGTCGTTGCGAAAATACTTCGCCGCCATCGCGCGCTCCGCGTCGCTGTAGTCCTCGGGCCAGACCGTGATTTGCCACAGGTAGCCATAGTCCCACATGAACTTCCCACTGCGCTCCAGCGTGCAGTTCTCCACCGTCACATTGCGCGCAAGCGTCTCGACTTCGCTTACGCTGCCCTTCCTCTCCGCTCCGAGCACGGTGATAGCCGCGCCCGCCAGTCCATCCGCCGTGATGTCGCGGAAAGTCAGGTTCTCCGTGCGTCCGCTGGGCGTCGTGGTAATGAGGATGGCGCGCGTGTTCGCATTCGGCTCCCAGGTATTCTCAGCCTTGGTGTTATCAAAAACATGCCCACTGAAATGCCCGCCGAACCAACGGAAGTCGCTCACATTCTCTCCTGCAAACAAGACCACCCGCGCCTTGTCACCGAGCGTCTTCGGCAAATGAAACCGCGCCCCATAGGCCGACACCGTGGTGTGCGATGGCAGTGTGATGGGCGTCTGACCGTCGAGCTGATAATCACCTGGAGGAATCGTCACAACACCGCCGTGATCGGCCGCACCTGCGAGCAATGCGGCTAGTTTCGCTGTGTCATCGGCGAACTCAGGTGAGACAGCCAACACGAGGATGGAGAGAAGCACGGTTGTTTTCATATAAGTGACGCAAAGTTTGTTCTGACTACTCGCTTTTGGGGCAAACCGTCACGACAACCTCTATGTGAAAAGCGACCACGACAGACTGGAGTTGATGGAGGGCTGAGAGGGATTCTGAGTCGTCCTTCACGGCAACTCCCGCACGCGTAGCTTCCTGAACTGAATCGGTGAGCCTTCGCTTTCCAGGCACAGGAAACCTTGGCGCGGCTCAATGGCGGTGCCGCCGGAGACTTCCTCGCCGTTCACCCAGAGGCGCACTTCGCCGTTGATGGCGCGGATGTAGTAGTGATTCCATTCGCCGTGACCTTTGGCGAGGTGCTTGCGTGGGAAGCTGCGGCTGCCATCGGGCGAGAGCGGCGGGAAGGGCGTCATCTTCACTCGCACGGGAAAGACATCACCATTGGTGCCGAACCAGTCGGTCTTGGCCCCCTTCGCCTTCATCATGTCGGTGAAGCCGTGATCGAGGATCTGCACCTCGATGCCATCCGGCAGCCCCGGCTTGCCTGCGGCGGTGAGTTTTTCAATGGAGGCTGGCGTGGTCCACACGAAGACACCGGAGTTGCCAGCAGCTTTCTCATGCATCCACTCGACGACCAGCTCGAAGTTGCCGAACTCCTTCGTGGTGCGCATGACGCTCACCGGCTTTCCCGTGCAATGCAGCACGCCATTCTTCCATGACCCGGTGTCCTCCGCGCTGTTGACCTTGGTGAAATCTGCCGCCGTGAGCGAGCGCCAGCCTGGGCCTTCATCGTCGATGAAGGCACGAACGGCGGCTGCCGTGTTGCTGGTTGTTGATGCTGTTGGTTTGTCCTGTGCGAAGCCAACGATGGCGACAGTGGCGAGGATGACGGTGGCGGTGATAAGGCGGCGTTTCATGGCTTTGAATTTAAGTTCCTTGGATCACACAAACTTCGTCACCCCAGGGATCGGACGCGGCGTGGGCTCGAACTTGTCGCCCCATTTCAGCGTCTCCTCGGGCGCGAGGTCTTGTTTGGACGCCAGGATCTGTTCCCAGGTGAGGCGCTGGCCGGTATAGGCGGCCTCGCGGCCCATGATGCCAACCAGCGTGGACTGCATCATCCAATCGCCATCAAACACGGTCTTCCCGCTGCGGATGGCGGCGAAGAGTTCATCGTGCTCGATCTGATACATGTTCTTTTCCTCGCCACGGAAGCGCCAGCGTTTGGCACCTTCGGCAAATGGAGCGCTGCCTTTGCCAATGACCAGCTTGGCTTGGGAACACTGGATGTAGTCGATGTTCTCGTTGGCGCAGCCCGTCATCTGCCGTGAACCGATGTGTCCCATGACGCCGTTGGCGAACTCATAGGCGACATGGAAGTGATCAAAGATGTTGCCGCCCTCGGCCGGCGTCTGGCGACCACCGGTGGCGATGCAACTGACTGGCGGCTGGTCACCCATGGCCCACATCAGCTTGTCCACCGAATGCACCGCCTGCTCCACGTAGTTGTCACCCGACAACCAGGAGAAGCTGTTCCAACTGGCAAGCTGCCAGGCCAGATCGGTCTGCTCTGGCTGCCTTGAGGAAGCCGCAGGCACGGGTCGGACCGGGCTGCCATAGTAAGTCCCGAAGTAGCCCATGAGATCGCCAAACTGCCCGTCCTTCAGCCGCTTGAAGCTCTCGCGGCGTGAGGTGTTGTAGCGCCAGCAGAAGCCAGCGGTCACATTGAGCTTCTTCTCCTTCGCTTTCGCCAGCGCCGCCATCGCCACGTGGTAGCCCACCGCGTCCACCGCCATCGGCTTCTCGCAAAAGAGATGCTTTCCGGACTCGACAGCCGCCGTGAGATGCAGCGGACGATAGCCCGGTGGCGTGGCCAGGATCACCACATCGACATCCGAGGCCAGCAGCTTCTGATAAGCATCCAGACCGAGGAAACGATGCTCCGGACTCACCGTCACGCGATCCGGCGTCTTCGCCGACAGCGAGGCGATGGCCGTGTCCATCTGCTTCTCAAACACATCCGCCACCGCCACCAGCCGCGCATTGTAATCCGCCTGAAGCGCCTGTGATGCAGCCCCCGTGCCACGACCACCGCAACCGATCAGGCCGATGCGCAGTGTTTCATTCGAGTCCGCCTTCTGCTGCGCCCGCAGCGTGGTGGCCGCTGTGATGACGGCCGGAGCCACGAGCGAGGCACTGCCAGTGCGGAGAAAATGACGACGGGAAAGAGTGGGTGAGGGGCTGTCCATAGGAGGAGACATACATCCGCCGCCTGCGCTTTTGCGGTTCGCAATTTACAAATCTTCCTAACGCCCGTTCGTTCCAGCCTAATGGCTGCAAGCTAACGCATCCGCAGCGTGGCAAGCTTGAAATCCGCTAAACGACAGACCGCGCAGAACGGCTCACGGATTCACCAGCTTCACGCGCACGAATTTCCGCATCACGCTACCGATGGCAGGAGTGACTTGTATGCGCACGGTTTCGTGGAGGCCGTCGCCGACGGGGGTGGCGGAGAGTTCGGTGGTGTCGCCGGCGGTGGAGGTCCAGGTGAGGAGGTCTTCGCTGGTTTCGATGACGTAATTGTAGCCGGGACGGACGAGGCGGCGGTGGTAGTCGAGGGTGAGGTGGGGCTGTCCGCTAGAGGATTGAATCGATGGCGTGGTGGCGATGGGGCCGATGGTGAGGGCGAAGGGATTGGAGGTGCCGAAGGCTCCGGTGCCGCTGCGGGTGGCGGTGAGGCGGACGGCGTCGCCGATGCCATTCACGGTGACATTACCAGTCCACGCACCGCTGCTGAAGGCGGAGGTGGCAGCGGGGGTGATGGTGAGGGCTTTGCCGCTGACGTTGGCGCTGAGGGCAGCGTTGCTGGTGTAGGCGGTGACGAGATCGTTGCCGCTGCTGCGGGCACTGATGGTGACGGGGAAGGCGACGCCGGGAGCTTGGGCGCTGATGTTGGAGAACTCGAAGTAACTCGGATCGTTGTCCCGCACGGTCGTGGGTCCGCTGCCGCTGGTGAAGGTCGCGGCGCTGGCGGTGATGAAAACGGCGAGATCGCCGTCGTCGGTGGTGTCGTTGAGGGTGGTGACGGTGAAGCCGCTGGCGGTGTTGCCCGGATTGATGGTGACCGTGGCCGGAACCGTCAGTTTGGAAGGATTGCTGGAGGCGAGGCTCACAGTTAGCAGACTGGTCATCGAGCCGGAGATGATGACACTGGCAGCTGAGGTGCCTCCCTCGGTGATGAGATTGGGCAGATTGAGCGAGAGCGTGCGGGGTTCGTTGTCATTGACGAGAACGGTGGTGCTGCCGCTGGTGAGGCCGGGAGCGCTGGCCGTGGCGGTGATGGTCTGCTGGCCGTCGAGGCGAGTGTCGTCCACGGGTGTGATATGGATGCGACCCGAGCCAACACCGCCCTTGATCGTGGCGGCACCCACGGTGGTCACGCCATTGACCGACCCGGTAATGAAGGCCTCGGCGGTGTTGCTCACCGTGAGGGTGACGGAGGTGTCCTCAGTGGGTGCAGGGGACACGGAGACCGTGCCGTCATTGGTCGGAGGATCGAAGCTCTCAAGGATCTGCGCGGGCAGGCTGAGGCTGAGCGTGCCAGTCTCATTATCGGTGATGAAGGGGTTGGCGTAGCTGGTGGGATAGCCGCTGGCGGTCACGGTGACGAAGGCTCCGAAGCCGCCGCCGGAATCGAGGAAGCCATTGTTGGGTGCGGTGACGCTGGCTGTGGCGGTGGTTTGCCCGGCGAGGACGGTGACGCTGGCGGGCACCGTGAGCCGCGCTGGCGCGTTGGAAACGAGGTTCACGGTGACATTGCCCGCAGGCGCGGATGGCAGGCGGACGGTGATGTTTTGTGTGCCGCCTTCAGCGAACTGCGCGGGGAGTTCGAGCGCGGGAGCCGCGATGGCGTTGGCCTTCACCACGACATCGTCGATGGCGATGCCCGCGTCCGGGGCCGGGCGAGCTGTGACACAGAGGAACTTGATGCGGAAAGTGCTGTTGTAGCTGAGCCCGTAGCGCTGAATGATCGGATCGAGGACCACGCGACGCATCGCCGTGTAGCTGGTGGGCAGGATGAAACTTGGGACACCGGGTCCAAGCGGCTCCGCGTAGAGGGTCGGCGCGGCGAGATACCAGTTGGTGCCGTCCGCGCTGATGGCGATGCCGTCGAAGATCCCCGCACTCGTGGTGAAGGGCTGGGTGCCGGGAGCCGTATTCGCGACTTCACCAGTCATGAACTTGGCCCAATACTCCAGCGTCACGTTGCTACGTCCCGCCAGGTTCAGCGACAGCTCGGCGGCGGAGAGCACGCCTTGAAATCCGCCCAGGGTGACACTGCTGTCGAGCACGAGATGCTGGGTGCCGCGCGGCGTGTTGGCGGAGGAGATGGCCGCGCGCGGGGCGTTGGAGGGAGCCCCATTGATGGGGAAGCTGCCCGCCGTGCTCCAGCTCGCTCCGAGCGTGGTGCCGGACTCGAAATTGTCGCTGAAGATCGTCTCTGAACTGCTGAGGGGAAGGGTGGGAGAAACGTTCACGGTGAGGCGGCTGCTGAAGCCCATGGCCCCCGAAGCTTCAGTGGCCAGCATCCAAGCGGATCGGGAAACGACGCTGTCGCCGAGGCTGCGCGCGGTGTTGCCGGGTGCCGGGATCGAGACCTGCCCGGACCAGACGCCGGAGGTGAAACTGGCCGGAGAGGCTGCGAGCAGACCAAGGTCGCGTGCGAAATAGACATCCATCGCGGGCAGTTCGGTGGAGAGCTGTGTCGAGGGGCCGGTGGTGGCGGACCAGTTCACGGGTTTGCCATGCGCACCGGCGCTGGTGCCGTAGAGGACGCGGTTAGTGGATGCGGTGGTGTAGCGCAGGGGGGTGGGGGGGCCGGGGGTCGTGTAG
>JBKCXA010000455.1:0-2072 GCA_046316935.1 Prosthecobacter sp. | reverse complement strand
AAGCCTGCCTGCCGTTCTTTGGTGGTCTGGCCATGCTTCAGCAGGACGAGCCCGGCGAGGTTTTTGGCGGGTGCATGCTGGGTGGCGGCACGGGCGGCGATTTCATACACCTGCTGCCAGAGGGAGGGATCAAGCTCGGCTTTTTTCCACAGCAGATGCGCGGCGAGGTAGGCCTCGAGCGGATGCTTCGAGCTGACCATCGTGGCGAGCGCGATGGCGGAGGCGCGTTGATGCTCGCCACCGATGAACAAGGCCTCGGCGTAGTAAAAGCGTGCCTCGCGGCTCTTCGTGGTCTCGTAGGCCTGGCGATAAAGCACCTCGCCCTCGGCAATGTTTCGCGGAAGGAGATAGCCCGCACGCAACAGATGCCCTTGCAGCAGCATGGCGGAGGGCACGCCCATTTCGGCGAGCTTTTTCACTTCGGTGATGCAGGTGGGATCAGGCCATTCGCCGTTGCCAAAGAGGGCGCGGGAGAGCGCATCGCAGGTTTGATCGGTGGCGAAACGCCAGAAGGTCTCGTTCGGATGCTTGGCGGCGTTGTCGAGGATGGCCGTGAGCGTGGCCTTGGCATCGCCAGCCTTCACCAGCACGGCGAGCTGGTCTTTGGCCTGCTGCATCATCTCGTCGTTGTTCAGCACCGGTTTGAGATCACGCAGCGAGACAGCGGGCGAGAAGGCATCGCGCAAGGGTTCGGCGGTGGTGAGTTCGATCTTGTCCGCCGCACGCGTGACGAGCCAGGTCTTTGGCGCGACGCGTTCGAGAGTGACGAAGAGCGTGCCGGAGCCGGTGGCGTGGCGATGGTTGAGGCCGCGGAGGTCAAAGAGATAGCGCTGGGTGATCTCGAAGCGGCTTTCACCGGCTCGCGAGGCAGTGGGCGTGCCCTCGGCGCGGAGGGTGCGCTGCGGCCAGTGATCGCGGAAGGCTTCTTCGAGCTTCAACACATCCTCCGAGGATGGATTCGGCATCTCGAAGTAGCTCGATGGCGCGGGGCTCACAAAGCGCAGCATGCCTGAAGCATCGTTTTCATTCCACGAGTCCAAAAAGGCCTTCGCGGCGGCGAGGGCGTCTTCGCGGTAGGTATCGGTGGGCGGCGCTGGAGCAGGCGCGGGGGCGGTTTTGACGACCGGTTTGGCCGTGGGTGCTTCGACGACCTTGGGCTTTGGAGCTTCGGGGACGATTTCCTTCGGATTCGGGAAGATGAATTGATAGCCGAAGTAGATGCCCGCCGGGGCCAGCAATCCCGCGATGACCGCCACGACCCACCAGCCATCGCCTGATTCCGGCACCGTGATGGGCGCGGCCTTGGAAGGATCGCTCACCGGCGGTAACGTGCGAACATGATTCACCGGCGGTGGAGGCGGTGAAGGAAACGGCGGCGGCACGACCAGCGGTGTCGAGATCGGAGCAGGCTCAGGCTCTGGTTCTGGCACAGGCGTGGACGAGCGCTGACGCACGCGGGCACTGCCGAGCATGTAATCGCGACGACGATTGCCACTGGAGGCTGGAGAGGGCTTGGGTGCCTCCGTGGCGAGAGCGAAATCGATCACGTCCCCGCCGAGGCGAAGCCTGAAAGGCGTCTCGACCTCCAGATCGCTCGCGGTGACGCCGTTCACATTCAGCCGGTGCTCGCCGGAAAGGCTGCTAAGCTGAAAACGTGAGTCTCCAAGACGCCGGATCTCCATGTGACGAGGTGCGATGTCGTCACCATCGAAGGCCAGATCACAGGCCTCACTGCTGCCGAGCACGAGCACGGCCTGCGGTGGGCAGGGAAACGAGTGAGCAGCCTCCTCGGTGTGCAGCGTCAGGAAATCGGGCATGCAGGAACGAAACGCGAGGTCTCGCTCACTTTCCAGCGCCGAGTTCCTTGTAGTAACGCTTCACAAGGTCGCGGAACTCCGCAGGCACGGGATCGCGGTCCACGGGCGCGAGATTCTTGCCGCTATCCTTTTTCGAAAGCTCCTCGGCGACGCGGTCCCGCAATTCGACGAGCGGCGCGGTGATGCGTTGATTCAGGTAAGAGACCTGCGGGGCCTCGTTGCTGCGTTTGAGGTTCACGCGGAGCTCGCGGGCGC
>JBKCXA010000454.1:0-3319 GCA_046316935.1 Prosthecobacter sp. | reverse complement strand
GGCTTTGATCGAACTCGAAGGTGACGTTAATGTCCTCCGGGCAGGCAGCTTTGAATTTGCCGAGGTTCTGCTTCACCAACTCGACGACGCTGAGCGTGGAGGCATCGCTGCGCTTCGTGACGGGCATATACACGGTGCGTTTGCCGTTCACGATGGCGATGCTGGTGGTGAGGTCGCTGCCGTCGCTGATTTCGCCGATGTCGCGCACATACACCGCGCCTTTGTCGGTGACCTTCAGCGGCACGGCGGCGAGGTCCTGGATGTTTTTCACGACGGCATTCGTCGGCACGATGGGATAGCTGTTTGGCAGCGCGAGATTGCCGCTGGGGCTCATCGTGTTCGCCTCGGTCATCGCTTTGACGACGTCGTCGGGTGACAAGCCGTAAGCGCGGAGGCGGTCGGGCTTCACATTGATCAAGATG
This sequence comes from Prosthecobacter sp., assembly GCA_046316935.1. Taxonomy (GTDB): domain Bacteria; phylum Verrucomicrobiota; class Verrucomicrobiia; order Verrucomicrobiales; family Verrucomicrobiaceae; genus Prosthecobacter. The sequence continues at coordinate 2,897 of JBKCXA010000454.1, read as the reverse complement.
GTGCGGGCGCTGCCTCCGAAAGGCGGCGGGGCACTGACGCCGGGCAGCGTGGCAAACAGCGGGCGCACCATGTTCAGCGCGGCGTCCTGCATCTGGCCGACGGTGCGCGTGGGATTTTCCGTGGAGAAGACGAGATTGCCCACCGGCACGCTACCGGCATCGAAGCGCGTCACGAAGGCTCCGGGCGTGCCTGGCGGCATGAAGCTGCGGCTGCGGTTCACATACGCGATGGTCTCCGAAAGCGCGGCGGACATGTCGGTGCCGGGATGGAACTGGAGCTTCATGATGGAGGCTCCCTGGATGTTCTTCGACTCCACATGCTCGATCCCGGCGATGTAGAGGAAGTGATACTCGTAGTAGTAGGTCAGGTAACCCTCCATCTGAAGCGCATCCATGCCGCCATACGGCTGCGCGACGTAGATGGTGGGAATGCCGAGCGGCGGGAAGACATCACGCGCCATCTTTTCTTTCGCCTGCCACGCCCCGAGCAGGATGGCGATCACCGCGACGATGACGGCGTAAGGATGGCGAAGGGCGAGGCGGGGGAGGGACATGCGGGAGAAATGACGAAACCAGAATGGCGAATGACAAAGGATTACTTGCCGGTGGCGTGTTTGAGCTCGTGCTGGGCCTTGTTGAAGGCGGCGACGGCGGCGACGCGGCTCTGGCGGGCGCGGGTGAGTTCTTCACGAGCAAGGAGGTATTCCAGGACGACGCCGAGCTGGCTGGCCTGACGTTCTTTGGCGAGCTTCACCATCTCCTGCGCGGCATTCACGGCTTCGTCGTTGATGCTGATCTGGTCGTGGGCGCTTTGCGCCTTCGCGGCGGCTTCGACAACCTCGCGTCCGATGGCGGCCTTGATCTGGCCGGCTTGGAGACGAGTGGCCTCTTCCTGCGCTCCGGCGATGATCTGGCGTTGTTTGTCAAACAGGCCGCCGGGGCCTATTTTCCAACCGAGGCCGATGTACATGTTCTGCGTTTCATCGAAGTTGCCGAAGTCGGCGTTAAAGCCGCCACCGAGGCCGCCGAAGCCATAGCCGGCCTGCACGTTTGGGATCATTGGCGCCACGCGGGCACGGTCTTTTTCCAAGACGGCAGCCTGATTCACCGCGCTGGCGGCTTTCATCTCCGGGCGATGCTGGGATGCCTGCGAAAGGAGCGTGGCGACCCCGGTGCGGCGGTCAATAAGCCGCACGGGGACGAGATCGGCCTTCGCCGGACGCAGCGCGGTGTCCGCAGGCAGGCGCAGTATTTCGGCGAGGGCCGCGGCGGAGAGATCACGGCTTTCTTCATGCTGACGGATGGCGAGCTTTTCGCGGCTGACCTGCGTTTTGACGCGCAGCAGGTCCGCACGAAAGGCGGTGCCGGCATCGACTGCTCCACCGATCTGCTTTTCATAGTCCAGCGTGAGGCGAAGATCGTCCTCAATGATCGCCAGCGAGGCCTCCGCGGCGAGCAGGTCGTAGTAGCGTCCGGTGGCCTGAGTGATGACATCGCGCCGTGCCTTCTCGGCGAGCTGCTCGGCAGCCGCGGCACGCTGCTTCGCCGCGAGGGCGGCGTAGTACATGTCCCCCGGCGACCAGTCGATCATGAGGTTTGGCCCGATGGTGTACTGCTGCTTGCTGACATCAAACACTGCGCCCGCGATGTCCTGCACGTTTCCATCGGTGCGGCGATAACCTGCGCCCAGCGTCAAAGAGGGCCAAAACCTCTGCCAGGCCAGTTTTGACTCGGCGAGCGCCTCCGTGTGCTTCGTGCGTGCGAGCTGGATTTCGTCGTTATTCGCTCCCGCGAGCTTCAGGACGGTCGGGAGATCGACGTGGACGGCGGCGGAGAGAGCGGTGGGCAGAATGAAGGCCAGTAAAGCCGCCGAATGACGAAACCAGAATGACGAATGACGAATGAATGACGAAGCTCGAATGACAAGGTGCATGAAGCGGCGGCTGGGAGGTTGGGATTTGGGGCTTATCTCGTCATTCTGAATTCGTCATTCGTCATTGTTTCGCCGTCACGGCTTGTTTGTCTGTCAGCGCGGTCGTTCCCGGCACCAGCAGCACATCGTCTGGTTTGAGCTCTGGCACCTCGACGTTTGTTCCATCGTTGAAAGCGGGCTTGATGGCGGTTTTGATGGCTTTGCCGTCGGTATGCTTGAAGACGAAGGCGTTGGTCTTTTCCATGACGAGAGCAGCGACGGGGATGAGGGTGGCGTTGTCATGACGCTCGACGCCGATTTTGGTCATGGCATACATGCCGGGGCGAAGTTTGAGGTCGGCGTTTGTCAAATCGGCCTCGGCGAGCATGGTGCGGGTGGCGGGATCGAGGGCGTAGCTGATGCGGCTGATGCTGGCCTCGACGGGCGTGGCTCCTGCGGCATCGATTTGGGCCTTCACGGGCTTGCCGACGACCACGAGGCCGGTTTCGAGCTCGGTGACGGGGATTTGCAGGCGCAGGGTGCTGAGGTCGGTGACTTCGAGGAGCTTGGTCGTGTTCGCGGTGGCGAGGGCGCCGGGGTCGGCGAAACGCGCGGTGATGATGCCATCAAAGGGGGCTTTGAGCGTGGCGAACTGGATCTGTGTCTCGCCGCGTTCGAGATTTGCCTTGGCGATGGCGAGCTTGGCCTCCGCATCATCGACGGCTTGGGGCAGGACGAGGTCGGGCGATTTCGCGCGGGCTTCGTGGAGGCGTTTCACTTCGATTTCGGCCGCTTTGACCTCGGCCTTGGCCTTGGCGATATCCGCCTCGAGTTCCGGCACTTCGAGCGTGATGAGCGGCTGGCCCGCTTTGACGGCATCGCCCTTATCGACGGTGATTTTGGCGATGTAGCCGGTGACTTTGGCGTGGAGCGTGGACTGCTGCCAGGGTGCGAGCGTGGCAGGCAGCGAGACCCAGCGATGAAT
>JBKCXA010000453.1:0-3516 GCA_046316935.1 Prosthecobacter sp. | reverse complement strand
ACCGGGCCGTTTGTGCCCCACATGGCTCAGCCAGGCCGGACGCAGGATGGCGTGCTTCTGTTTGATCACCGCCAGGATCGCCGCGCCATTCGGATGATCGGGCGTGCCATCGTCACGCACCTTCAGGCCCCAGGCATCGAGAACGGGCCGCGCCATGAGCAGATGGCCTTCCGGGCCGGGATGCACGCCATCTTTGGAAAAGGTGAACTGCGCATCGGTCTTCCGCTTCTCGGCGAGAGCACTCATCATGACGCCGTGCACATCGAGCACCTCCCACTTCTCCTTGTCGCGCATGTCGAGCAGCCAGTTCGCGTAGAAGTCGAGCACCTCGTTGTAGCCTTTGAAAGGATGCGCCCCATCCACTTTGTCCGCCTCGACCACTTTGTGCGCGATGGGCACCGGATCAAAAACCGGCGGCGTGAGATGCACCATCCGAGCACCAATCGCGGCGACCTTCGCCCGCAGCTTCCGCATGCCGTCTTGATAGGCTTTCGTGCGTTCCGCGCCCAAAGGCAGGTAAATGCCGTCATTCATGCCGTAGCAGGCAAACACGAGCTGCGGCTTCGTTTTCTCCAAAGCACGGTCGAGACGCTCATGAAGATCAGGACGCGGGAATTTGCCTCCAGCGTGGCCTTCCTCGCTCAAACCGCTCACCGTCTCACTGCTGAGACCGTGCGGAATGATCTCAATGTCCGAATCCGGATGCTGCGCCCGCAGAGCCGCGTCGATGAACTCGACATAAGCACCGCCCTGCGTGATCGAATCGCCGAGGAAGAGGATGCGTTTTTCTTTGGGCAGTTCCCCGGCACAAAGACCGGTGACGACAAGGAGGGAGAGGAGAATTCGGCGCATGGTTGAGCGAAGACTCATAACACACCACGCCCTCACACTTTTCCGAAGAATCGATGATTTGTGAAGCGCTACTACTTCTTCGCCTTCTGGGCGATGGCTTTGTAGTAGCTTTCGATGGCGGCGCGGTATTCGGGGGCGGCTTCGGTTCTCGTGGCTTCGGTGAGGTCGTCGGCCATTTTTTGCGGGAGGTGGCCCCAATCGCCGGGGACGAGGACGGTGATGGTGCCGAGCTCGCCTTCGGCTTTCACGAGCTGGCTCTTGTTGCCGCCTTCGTTGCTCTGCGCGCCGTTTTGCTGACTCTGCTGCTGGTTTTGGGCCATCTGCTGCGGGCTGGGCTGCTGACCGGGTGTTTGACCGCTGTTGCGGCTGTCGGCCATGCTTTGCTGCTGGGCTTGCTGGGCTTGGTTGAGGGAGTTTTGGGCTTGTTGGCCTTGTTGCTGGCCCTGCTGCTGTTGACCGGATTGTTGCTGACCAGATTGAGTTTGCTGACCGGTTTGCGCGGGATGGAGCTGCGCATCGATTTGATCGAGGGCTTGGGCGAGCATCTGGCCCTGCATTTGGGCGAGGGGTGAGGTGAAAAGAGGTGGCGCGGTTTTGCTGGCGGTGGCTTCGGCGGATTTGGCGGCTTGCGCGGCGTTCGCTTGAGCCTGCTGGGCCATTTGGGGATTGGGCTGCGGATTCGCCTGCGTGGCTTGGGCTTGTTTGCCGGCGGCTTCGACTTGTTTGGCGGCTTCGGCGGTGGCTTGCGCGGCGGGTTTGTCGCCGAGACGCTCTTGATGGCGGGCGACGCGATTCAAATCGTTCGCGGCCTGCAAGGTAGCCATGCCGGTGTTGCTGAGTTGCTGATTTTCTTTCGCCACGGCGGCTTCGCTTTGCTGCGCGGTCTCCTTGCCGAGGTCGGCGAGGGCTTTTTGCATGGCGGGGTTCTTGGGAAGCTCTTTTTCGAGCGCGGCGAGCACGGCCTGCGGGTTCTCTTTCGCGTCCTGGGCCATCTGCGCGAGCTCTTGAGCACGCTGATAGGATTCATCGAGCGGCTCCTGCACGCCGAGTTGCTGCTCCATGTTGGCCATGGCGGCTTGTTCGGCCTCGGTGAGCTGCTGGCCTTCTTCGAGCTTCTGCATGTTCTGCGCGAGCTGCTGCAAGGCCTGCGCGGCTTGCTGCTGGGCGTCGGCGGCTTGTTGCAGGTTTTGGGCCTGTGGCTGGCTTTGAGTGGCTTGAGCGGCTTGTTTGAGGTTTTGGGCGATCTGCGGGGTGTTTTTCTGCATCTGCGCGAGAGCGACATCGGCGGTGCGGGCCATCTGCATCTCGGGTTTTTGCGTCAAATCGGCTGCGTTGGCCTCCTGACGCAGCGCGGCCTGCAAAGCGTCCATTTTCTCGGTGTTCTCGGCATTTTCGGCTTTGAGGTCCTTGGCCTTGTCCGCGACCTCGGCGACGGGTTTTTCGGCTTTGGCCTCGTTGGCGGCGTTTTGCGTCTGCTCCTGCGTTTTCTTCAAATCGGCGGCGACGCGTTTCATCATCTCGCTGACTTCAGGCGTGAGTTCAGCGAGCTGGGCGCGTGCGGCGGCGGTTTGCGGCTCAATGAGCGCGGCGAGCTCGTTGGCCTTCATCGCGGCTTGCGCGGTGGCTTGCTGGGTGGGGTTTTGATCGACGTTTTGGTTTGGCTGGGCCTGCGCGGCTTGGTTGGCGAGGTTCTTGTTCTGCTCGGCGGCGTTCTTCGCGAGGTTTTTGGCTTCTTCGCCTAGCTGGCGGAGTTGATTGGCCGCCTGCGGGTTTTGTTTGTTCATCTCCGCGGCAATCTGCGAGCGGTTGATCTGCTGCTGGGCTTCCGCGAGCGTTTCGGCGGCAGCGCGGGCCTGTGCGGTGGTTTGCGGCAGGTCGTGTTTGTTGGCGGGAGTCATCGCGGCCTGCTGCGCGGCTTGAAGTGCCTGGGCGGCATCTTGGACGGCCGCATCGGCTTCGAGAGCGCGGGCGATGTTCGCGAGTTTTTCGGTCTGTTCTTTGGCTTTGGCAAAAGCTTCCGGAGCCGCCTCAGAGAGGCGGCCTACAGTTTGCGCGACTTCATCGACGGCGCGTGAGGCGCGGTTGGTGTCGAGCGCGGCTTGATTGTTGGTGAGTTGGTTCTGTTCGCGGATCTCGGCCTGGTCTTGGAGTTGTTTGGAAGCTTCGGCGAGTTTTTGCTGGGCGCGTTCAGCGGCGGTGAGGCCGTCTTTTTCCTGCTTGGGCTTTTTGTCGGGCTTCTTCGCGGCGGCTTCGGCCTCAGCGAGTGCGGCGCGTGCTTCATTCAAAGCGACGAGCGCGGGATTGTCCTGACGCATGAGCTGCTCGCGGCGTTGCTCGGCTTCTTTGGAGGCTTGTTCGGCGATGTTGCGCGTGGCGTCGGCGGTTTGTTGAAGGCGGTTGCGCAGGTTGTCGCTGGCGCCGTAGAGGTGCTCGGGGCTCTTGGTTTGATCGGGCTTGTCGAGCGAGGCATTGAGATCAGCCGCGGTTTCGTTGAGCTGCTTGTCGAGATTCTTGAGCTGGCCGCTGTGACGTTCGCGGCTGGTTTCATTGAGCGTGGCGAGGTCCTTCTTCAAGGCCTCGGTCTGCGCCATGAGCGCACGCTGCTGCTCCTGCCACTGCGGGCGTTGATTGGCATCGCGATTGGCGGGCAGGGCGTTTTCGGTG